>JAJZZP010000118.1 GCA_021797515.1 Bacillota bacterium
CAATTGAAGCGGCTGTTGGGCGAAAAGGACTGAGAAATTGCCATTTTGCACCACCTCCTAAAAAAAGCCCCCCGGGCCCCTCTGACCGATGTGAAGTGGCCCATCGGTGGACTCAACGGGGATATCCGCCAACCCGGGTGTGTCGGTGGGCTGGAGTGGCCCGGTCCACGTATTATGCGTGGCGTATACGGCAGCAACGCCCGGCGTCCTGGACGCCGAAACACGCGGGCGGCCGCCCCCGTCCAGGCCTTAGGCGCCTTACAAGGTGCCGTGCGGACACGCCAGACCGATTGGGCCGAGACGCCTCCGGTCATTCGCACCGATTTATCCCGATATCAGGATAAACGGACAATGGCCCGCAATTTATTGCCCAGGCGTGGGCTGAGTGCTGTGAGGCCTTAGGGCTGGCCCATGAACGCATTCCGAACGCCACGCCCAACAAAAATGCCCACATCGAATCCCGGCATAGTCTGCTGGAAGCCGACTGTTGGCGGAATCAGGTCTTTGACACGTTCGCGGAGGGGTATACGGTCACGGCCGAGTGGATTCGGTTTTACAATGAGCGTCGCATGCATGGAAGTCTGCACGATTGGTCCCCTGCCCAGTATTATGCCGGGTGTCGGGCCGGCACGGCCCCGCCCATTAAGGCGGTGCATTGTTAGGGGACACAACGCCCGACACGGGTCTAGCGCTCCGCTCTTGGCGGCGCCGTGGCAGCCCGCTTTTGGCCTTAAGACAACAGCCTAGCATGCCCGTACTCTCCCAATTCATCCAGTATTTAACTGGGAATTGCCACTGGGGAATACCAACGCTTTTTTTGAGGAAGCGTAAATTGATATACACCAGACAGCAGGACGATTTCGAGTCCAGTACTGTCTTAGGGTTCGCCTAGCAACCTCGTGCTGGTCGCGGTCCCCCCTCTTTTTCATCCACAACTTTAGGTCGTCGCAAATAGTGCTTGTCAAGATGCGTTTTTGGCATGATCAACAGCACAGGTTGAAGTTTTAAAAATCTCTTCAGGGTACGCCATCCCTGAGAATGATATATCGACATCAAGATGGCTAAATAAATCCACATCGACCACTTTTGCCACCCGTGAATTTTAACTCGCATAAACCCCAATTTCTCGATGGCGCTTGATGCGTCAAGCAGCGTAATACCACCCACCGCCAACACATCGTGATATTTAGGATTGGTGGCCACAACATCGGCCACGTCCGTTAATCCGCGTAAAACCGCATGAAACGCTCTTAGCCCGCCTGTCGCATTTTTGCTCAACTGCGCCAAAGCGGGATTGCCAAAATGTATCTCCGCCATAGGATCTCCGGGGCTTAGGGTAGTTCCATCAGTTAAAACGAGTCGAGGCCCGCGAAACCGAATACGCCCCAGTCTTAATACCGGGTCTCCCCCTAGCGATGACGGCACGGTATCAATATCCCAACCCTTGCTAAACCGAACTTCCCACCAGGTCCACATGCGGCGCAGTTCCGACCGGTCTTGTGCCAACGTTTCAAGTGCTACAGGGTCTAAATTTAGTTGCCGAAGACGAGGCAATGCATGGTCCAACGCTTGAACTGTGCGCTGGCGGTCCCCGCCCCCGTCATGAAGTACCACGATGGTTCCAGGAACTGCACACTGGACAATAGTGCGGGAAATGGTCTCTACATCCTTGCGGGGATTCCAATCGTTCGGCGCAATAGTCCAAAATACCGGGATAAGACCCGCACCTTTCCACGCCCACCAGGTAAATAAATTAACGTGGCCCCAAGGCGGACGATAGAATTGGGGCGGCTTCCCCGAGAGATGTTCAAGTAGGCGCGCTCCATGCCAAATGGTGTAGATACTGGCCCAAGGAGCATAGATATACATGGAGCGATGCCGTATCCCATGAAGCCCGAGAGTATGGCCCTCGTCCACCATACGGCGAATTAAATCAGGATGCCTCTCAGCAGCTTCTACCACGATAAAGAACGTCGCTTTGGCATGATGGGCTGCGAGTACGTCCAAAATTGCCCCGGTATCTTCTCCCGGACCATCATCAAAGGTTAAAGCAATTTGATGGCTGTCTCGAGCTCCTTGCACACTCCCCCATTGCAGATGGTGCCAGAACAAATCGGGCACAAGATATAGGACTACCCACAATAAAACCAATATCCCCAAGACTACGATGATGGTCACCCCCGGTCACCTCGCGTTGGCAATCCTGGGTCATGGCAAGCGACTCGAATCCAAGATAGAGTCACCTTACGTATCGGCACGATGCAAAACCTCCTAATGCCTTGCGGGTTTCCTTAACGGATAAACCGTGTAGAACACACCCATGATAAACAAAATTAACGCAGATGACATAAATGGCGCCCAAATTCGATATCCAAACAATCGAGCACCAATGATGGGTCCGACCGACATTCCCATGCCTTCCACGGTCATAAAGATACCCCAAAGCCAGCCCTCGATTTCCTTCGGGATCATGCCAGCCAAAAATGCGTTCCAAGACGGCAAAATCATCGCGTAAGAAAGCCCGAGAAAGCCCCCGGCAACAATAAGTGGCCAAAAGTGTCTCACAATCCCCACTGCAGTCAGGGAACAACCAGCCAAGAAGAACCCGGTCACGAGTGGCACTTTCAATCCAAACCGATCAGTGATTCGTCCCATGGGTACGAGCAACAATACCGTAAATGCGCCGCTCCCCACCAACAGTTCAGCAAATTGCCAATGATCAAAATGCAAGACGTGCGTAACAAACGGCTGCAATATCGGCAACATTACGCCCAGTGTCATATTTTGCACAAACATTCCCGGCAACACTGCACGAAATGGTTTTAGTGTTTTCAGCCAATGCTGCACTTTGTGGTCAGAGCGGTGAATGTGATACAAACGTGGATCATAGACCAAAATCGTCATCACAAAAGCGACTATGTCCGCCATGATTAACACCAAAAACGCCACTCGATCATGGCCACTCAACAAGAAATTTATCAGCACCGGCCCTAGTCCTGACCCCGTCAACCAGGCGGCAAACACCAAACCCATAATCGAAGCCCGATTCTCCGGAGGGGTCAATCGGTTGGTTCCAGTTACCACCGCGGGCCAATGCGTTGCCGTACCCACTCCCAGCAAGGCCACGAAAATAATTATCCAGGCTGGGCTCCGCGAATTCATAGCCCCGATCAAAGCCAGGATTTCTATGGCCACCCCAATAGTCAACACCCGAGGTGGCCCAATTCGGTCCACCAACCATCCCGAAGGTCCCCGAAAAACGGTGTCCAAAAAATAATGACTCGATAGCGCCCAACCCACTATAGTAATTGGAGCAGCTAGGGGACCCGTGACAAAAGCTGGCAACAATGACACAATCAGCGCTCCGCGGGCAAATTCGGCTAATCCCAAAATACCGACCAGAAAAATTTGTGCGGAAGAAAGTCTGAGCCTAGGCTGGCGCATGCGCCCGGCGTCCCACCAAAGAATCATCAATCGCCAGCGCGATAGTAGTCGCGGCTTCAGGATGTCCTAATTGTCCTGACTGCCGTGCCATCGCCCGAATTTCCCACGGATGTTGTAAAAGGTATGTAATCAATTCGCCTACTTCTTCCTCCGTTTTGGCTCGTCGCCCCGCTCCATGCCGCACCAAAAACTCAGCGTTCGCATCTTCTTGTCCAGGAATTGGGCGGTAGATGACTACCGGCAATCCTCGACACAGTGATTCCGTGGTGGTGAGACCACCTGCCTTACTCACCAAAAGATCTGCGATCGCCATGAGTTCATGGACGTTATCGACGTAATTTAATACCACCATTGAGTTCTTGGAACGCTCTCGATATCCGCGTGCAATGCGTTGGCGCGCCATTTCTCGTCCAGCCACGACGAGAGTGGTATGTTTTTGGGGAATCTCGTCAATCGCGCGCAATATTTTTTCAAATTCTACGAGGGGCATATATGAGCCCCCCATAAACAAGATTACAGGATGATCATCAATACCATAGCGTTGCCTAACGGCCAGAGTATCTACCATCTCTTTAAACCGCTCGTCTACGGGTATTCCGGAAATGATAATTTTTTCGGGGCCAATGCCCCGAGAAAGCAATTCATCTTTCATATCTTCACTGCCGACAAAATAGCCATCCACGGCCGGATGAATCCACTGAGAATGCACACTATAATCCGTCATCACCACATAGTTTATGACATCCAGCTTACCAGCCTGCTTTAGTGAAGAAACCACCCCCGCGGCCGTCGGATAAGTGGAAACGACAATTTTTGGCGGAACGGCGCTGATTGCGTCGTAAAACCGGGTCAATCCGATATGGTTGAGAAATTGCTGCGTCGACGATAACGGATCAATCCGTTGTGTCGCAGTATAAAACCAACGCCACAAGGACGGTGCAAAACGTACGCTGTTTAAATAGGCCCATCGTATCGTATAGTCCAGTTTAGGATTGACAAACCGATAATAGTCCAAAATCCCTAGTTTAATCGATGGGTTTAACAGTAACAATTGTAAAGCAATGGCTTTTGCAGCGCGTAAATGCCCATCTCCGTAGCGTGCTGCCAAAATCATCACTTCAGGATGCATTGCGAGGGTTGCATCGTGGTGATTGGGTAGCCAATTAACCCATTCCGCCAATTCCGCAGTAGTTGGAGAATTCACCGATGCTAGGTCCATGCGCCACCTCACTTCTGTCGAATGTCGTTGACCCTGACCCAACGACTTTCCATAATGAATAGTACCAAAAATTTTGGCTAGCGTTATTGTACGCCAGTTGGCGCTGATTGTCTCGCGACCAACTTGGCGGCAAGGAGGAACCATGTACAAAGTTCCGCTTATATCGAACCCCGTATCATATGATATCAAGAAATCGCGATTCATAGGTTTGACCCAGCACCTATCACACATCGAACAATTTAATCGCCTCTTGGCCCAAACCAAACTCGATTGGCAAGGCGCTACGCATTACGTGTGGGCCTATCGCCTGCCCGACGGTATCGATAAAGCATCCGACGACGGGGAGCCCCATGGAACTGCAGGGTTGCCACTGCTCAATTTACTCACAAATCGAAATCTCTACCATACCGTGATCACCGTCGTGCGTTATTTCGGGGGAATCAAACTTGGTCACGGCGGGTTGGTTCATGCCTACCAAAAGACTGGCCAATTAGCCTTGGATAATACCACGTGGGGATTGTTGGTCCCCGTATTGGATGTGAAAATGACGGTGCCATATCACTCCTATAACATGGTCAAAAACGTGGTGGGTCACCAATCCACAAATTTCCATGCCACTTTTGATTCTGAGGTGACGCTATCTTTTCGTGTCATTGAAAGCCAATCGAATGCCTTATTCACCCGAATCCAACAGGTTACAGCGGGAGCCGCCGAAATTAAATTCGTAAACCCGCTGTGGGATGTCATAGAGAATCCCACGCCTTAACACTTACACGGTATGATGGCGAACCTCATGATAGACATGCATTACTGTCAAAAATGCAATTCCGTAAACCATATATAGGTATCATCCGTACACGAAAAAAGCGCTAAGCAAAGCCAATAAAGGCCTTGGAGGTAATTATCTGCCGCCAATCATGAGGGTGGTTAAAGCCATTTATGCCGCATTAACAGCTTGGCCAACATTATATTTATATGAGTTCAATACCTTTTGACCCAGGTTCGTCGATAATCAACTCGAGCTTTCCATTCCGCGCTGCTCCCGGCGACCGCCGCGCGCGAAAATGGGCCTTCCCTACCCGTCCGCCGTGGCGTAAGCGGAAGTTGTCCCCCATATGCGCTGACTTATGATCCGACATCGCACTTAAGACGCTGTTTTCGCCATCGTTCAGGCAGAAGACTGTCCTGGGCTACTCCAGTCCCGCAGATCGCAGAATACTTGGACAATCCGACAGTGATTATTCCCCACCATTGGGGTATACCGCCAGACGGCGCGGTGTATCGATTCTGAGGGGCAATCCTTCCGGATGGCATCGATGAGGAGTGCACCCAGGACTTTAGCTAAAAGATATGTCTGGGCGAGATCCGGATCAAACGCCCGTAACGGGTCACAATGCCGAAGACTCGGGCACCCCGCTATTTGCCATCGGAGATGGTAGAGCTCGAGGATCTCGGTCGAGGACGCGACCATGTCCGGCAGGGTCATTCAGATCAACACGTAATCTGCCACTGCCAACGTGGCAACCGCCACGGCATGGCCATGCCGGACGTTGGAACAGGTATTCCGCACCTAAATTTTGGCATATTTATATTAATAATAGTCGCAATGTTCACGCAAAGGATTTTTCGATTTTGTGTTGAATATTTCCCTTATGAAACTTGTCGAGTTGCCCGATCGGGTCGTGGGCGCCGCCCCTGTGATTCGGGGGATGGCGGATGCCATTGGATTTGTCGATTTGTTGAATACGCTGTTCCCGTGGGATGCCCAGCAATGTCGGACCTCGCCGGGGGAACGTATTTTGGCGATGCTTTTAAGCCCCCATAAGAAACATGACAGAAGCGATCTCCTCGGGTAAGCTCAAAATAACCCCATCTAAAGGAGTGGTGTCTGTCCATGAGCCAGCAATATTCCTCGGAATTCCGCGAAAAGATTGTCCGTGAGGCCCGTGACA
>JAJZZP010000174.1 GCA_021797515.1 Bacillota bacterium
GCGGTGAACATCCTCAACAAGGGGATGCATGGGGAGATTCGCCCCGGGGAGTTCTTTGTACCCCAACGGATCACGTATCGCCGTCCCGTCCCTCTCAAAAGGGCGTTAAGGCGTAGTCCGGCTGAACCCCGGCATGTTGCTGGCGGGATAAGCGGTGGCGAGTCAGGAGGTTCACTCCGAGGGTCTCTCGACCCGCGACGCAGCGACTGTGGTTCCCCCTAGAATCTCCGCCCTTTAGTGCGGGGAGGTTCAATCTCTATAGCTTGCGGGATGAGAGAACCTTACACCGTGGTTGTCTGGGAGCCAAGCGTTCATCCAGGACCGTAGTTGACACCCCGTCGATGAGGCGAAACACTGGTTTTTGGGATGTATTTCAAGAAGATGCGGACGATATTCGTCCAATCCAAGGGGGTTAGCAAGATGGCTGGATTGACCGAACGTGCTCCCGATGCTCGATGGAGAAACGCGAATGTGTGGAAAATTTCGTTGTCTGCCTTTTTTGCGGATTTTGGCTATCAAGCGGTGTTGGCTGGATTTCCGATTTTTCTTGTAGTTGTTTTAAAGGCGCCAGTCTGGGCTTATGGTGTGGCCATGGCGTTCAGTTACGGCCCGGGCGCACTGGTGGCATATGCGGGTGGAAGACTAGGGGATCGAACGGACCATCGGCGCGTTGCAATCTTTGGGAACATATTGATACCGATTCTGTCATTTGCCGGATTGGTTGCCATACCCTGGCAATCGATTACCCTATTTGTATTGGGTTGGTTGCCGCGAAATCTTAGGAGTCCGTCACGGCGCGTCATGCTGACGCGAAGCGTCACCGATGCGCACCGTACGCGGGCATTTGGATTTTTACACGCGTTGGATGTCGGTGGTGGAGTGCTGGCGGGATTAGGGCTGCTAACGTTGTTGGCGTACCATGTGGCATTTCGCTGGATATTTTTATTGACGATTATCCCTCTTTTAATTTCGACTGCAATGTTGGTCCTGGTTAAGCCGCAACAATTTTTTCCGCAAGATACGAAACAAAAGGATAGTCAAGTCTCTCACCAAGAGCATCAGATGGTGCGTGGCGTCTTAATTGCGGCGGCTTTGTATGGGTTTAGTTCCTATAGTTTGGGATTTCCGATTTTGACTGTGACGCAAAGCTCGCATAGTGGTGTTTGGGGGGTACTGTCCTATGTTATATTTCTCGGGATATCAGCCTTGACCGGCTTGTGGTTAGGACGTCGGGTTAAAGGAACGGTCAAAGAATTGGCTGGTATCGGTTATCTTCTCGCAGCAGTCGGGTCGCTCGGCCTGGCTCTTGCATATGCTTTTCATGGCGGATTGATCAGTTATTATGTCCCCATTGCCCTGTTGGGTTTTGCGCTGGGGGCAATCGAAACCTTGGAGCCTACCCTGATTGCGCGATTCACTCCAGCCGCTGCATCGGGCAAAGGAATGGGATCGCTAAGTGCATCCCGTAGCATTGGATTATTTTTGGCTAACATAATTATGGGTTTGTTATATCACTTTACCCCAGTAGATGCGTACGGTTATGCCACGGTGGTTGCGCTGGCCGCAATGGTCGTGTTGCTCGCATCCACAAGAAAATTCTCGTAAAAATATACCCTCTTTCAGAGACGTTAATGTTGGTTGACGTTTCCGAAAGAGGGCATTGATTTTCAGCACTGGTATACAATCACGCGTCTCGGTGAACGCTTATTCCAATCGCAATGGCAATGACCAAAAACATTGCCAAGCCAGCAATTGAATTCAAGCCGATTTTTGATAAAAGCAATCCGATGCCCAGTGAAACAACGGCTAATAATGCCATTATGGGTTCATCGACGAAGAGACCCCAAACTTCTTGAACCCACTTCATGCTGTCGCCACCTTCTTTTTCAACATTGAGACGAGAACGGCACTAATAAGCAAATAACCGATGATTAGCAGCAAGATAGTTCCTTCGGCCAGAGGCCAGTGTACCCCCATAGACTCTCCGGCCCAAAATGTTCCGAAGCTGGTCAGCATGACCCCTACTACAAACTTCATCACATTTTCGGGGACTTTAGCCAAAGGTGCACGAAGGGCAACACCTAAAGAAACTACCACCACAAGTCCGACCAAGGCTCCTAAAATGGCACTAGGATACGCGTTGGCTCCCGCACCCATAGTTAGTACAATGACGACTACCTCTAACCCTTCCAAAAATACGCCATTAAATGCAGTAGCCTGGGCCTCGAAGGCGTCGCCCCGGGACTGTTGCAGACGTTGGATTTCCTTGGCATATGCTTGTTGTTCATCGTGCAGTGATTTTTTTCCGGAAAATCGCAATACTGCCTTGCGAAGCCATTTCAAACCAAATAACAAAAGCAGAGCACCAATAATACCGCGCAACACATCAATAGGGACAATCCGCAAGACACCTTCGCCCAAAATCAATATTAGTGCGGCCAAAGCCAAAACAGCCCAAAACGTTCCTCGCATAGCCGGGCGAAATCCCCGGACCGTGCCTACTGCCAAGACGATGGTCAGCGCCTCCACAAATTCCACAGACGCAGCCAAAAATGCAGCCACAATGACGTATACGTTCACAACTGGTCCCTCCTTGCGCTTATTGCGGCCTTTAGTTATGCGAGTTGGATAACATCCATTAATAAGGATAGTTGAAGTCGCTACAATCACTAACCAAAATAATGTGTCGGACACTTCCCACGTTGAATGTAATTCGCTAGTGTGTTACATTGACAAATGTCTAGCATTATCAAGTGTAAGCGTGGACAAAAGTCATAATACTCTGCTATATACTTATCGTCAACATCGTCTAATATTACAAGGATGCGGCTGTTCTAGAGCGCCCCAAAATCGGGGAAGGACATTTCTTGATAATGAACAATCATTATCTTAATGGCATCTTAATAACGGGATCCCTTAAGATTAACCGACTCTCTCTATAGTGTGACTGAGGTCGCAATAATCATTTGGCACTTGTCGCCAACGGGAAACGTGCGCAATCGCTTGATGCGGGTATTGGGGACATCGTGCTACCCCTACGTTGAATCCTTCCGGCCGATCTGCAAGAGAGTATGCTGGCACGACCTTACTCGCTTGCACTGAAGAAAACAAATTTAGCAGAGCAAATATTGTGTTAAAGCAAATAAACTTTAAAGAATAAATTTTTATTTTATATTGACCATAGACAGTACACTGATTATTATGGCAACAGTAGACGTTTACATTATCACAATTCTGGGTGCCGTTATTCCTACAACGTTTAGATTGCTTAGAGGAAATGGTTGGTTCAGCCGTCCAAATACTTGGGTTTATTTGAAGCAAGGAGGATATATGATGGATCGACGAACAGGCCGTATAATGTTATTGGGTGCGGGGGCGCTTTCTTTAACGGCGGGATTGGCGGGATGTGGCGCAAGTACCCCCACGGCCACAAGCAAAAAAGGACCAGTAGATATTGTCTATTGGTCTGGTCATGCCTCGGGTGCTCTCCATGCTGCTGTTGTTCAGGAAGTAGCGGATTTTAATGCCACTCATCCCGGGATTCACGTGACTTTTAAGCCCGAAGGAGCTTCATCTCATGGACTGGCAGCTTTTGAAGCCGGACGGTCCCCCAATGTGGGAATGGTCAGCTCGTATGTTGTACCTCAATTTGCAAAAGCTGGTGCTCTGGTAAACCTCAAGAGCTACCTTGATGGGTCCCAAGGGTTAACGACGGCGGAAATTCACAAGTTGTACTATCCGACCATATGGAGTGACATGCAGAACGGCAATGGGGTGCAGTACATGATGCCGTTGGAGAAAAAGGCTAATATGGTAATTTATTACAACGAAAGTCTTTTTAAAAAGGCGGGGATTACCAATTTGCCGACGACCTGGAATGAAGTCAGCCGGGACGCCGCGAAAATTCGCGCGTTGGGATCGAAATATCATGGGTTTGCTTGGACTCCCTATCTCGGCGACTTGTATGAGATGACCCTAGCCAATGGAGGGCAAGTCTTTACAACGGCTACGCATAGGACGCATTTCGCACTGGATAATTCTGGAGCGGTGCAAGCCTTAAGTATGCTGCGCAATTGGATTAAAAACGGCACCATGATTCTGACGTCGGGATTTGAATATCAATTGGATTTTGGGACCGGTAATATTGGCATGGTCATTGACACAACAGCGGGTTATACGTATGACAAGAGCGCTATTGGAGGAAAGTTTGCCATGGGAGGGATTCCGAGCCCCGCTGGGACATCCGGCCACTCTTCGCAATATATCAATGGCGCCTCCCTAGTGATGTTCAATACCGGCACCAGTGCACAAAGGGCCGCGTCATGGACGTTTATGAAGTATATGTCATCCCCTGCCACCAATACCTACTGGGACAAGCACACTAATTATTTGCCCTTAGGACCTCAAGAAACGAGCAATATGCAAAGTTTTTGGAGTCAGCATCCGGCCCAAGCCGGGAGCTTCTCTGATCCTGCTCAATGGTGGTATAAACCAAGAGGCGCGGTTGGAAATTGGACTGCTTCCCAAACTGCGATGGATTCTATTTTTGAAAAGGCGCTCAATGGTACGTTAGGCATTACCCAGGCTCTCAAACAAATGGATACCGTCGGAACCTCATATTTAACTGGCAAAGTTCGCGGGTAATCCCTGTGGTCCCCTCGGTGTTATGAACAAAGTCGGACCAGATTTTGTTCATAACACCACTTACACTCTAACTTAGTGAGGAGGCTGATTTATGGCATTACCGATTACTCGTCCCCCAAGGTCTGCACACGCCGTGACTCCGCCCCTTAAAAAACGCCCCATGAAGGATTGGGTGAGAGCGGTCTTCTTCCTGCTTCCTGCGGCACTTTTTGTGTTGACGTTCGTGTATGTTCCTGCGGGCATGTCTTTAGTGCTGGGATTTTTCCACTATCACCTACTGGGCATTAACACCACATTTGCAGGTTTGTATAACTTTCATTCGGCGTTGACTTTTGGGGTGTTTTGGATCGCATTTCGAAACACCTTGTACTATGCCGTGCTCATGATTCCGACCACGATTTTTGGCGCGGTTCTTATTGCGCTGTTGATTCACGGGAGTTCTCGCTTTTATGCCATCATAAGAACTGCCGTGCTGTTACCCTACATCACCCCGGTCATTGCCACGTCGATCGGTTGGCTATGGATGTTTAACCCACAGTACGGGATGATGAACGCGGTGTTGGGGTGGTTTCACATTCCTCCTTCTCAATGGCTTTTAAGCCCCAGTATGGCCATGCCAGCGGTGGCACTTTACAGCTTGTGGCATGGGTTAGGATTTGATGTCATCATTGTACTGGCGGCATTAAGCAACGTTCCTACGACAGTATTGGAGGCAGCCACCATTGACGGCGCAACGCACTGGCGGAAGTTCTGGCGTGTGACGCTTCCATTCATTTCGCCCACGATGTTTTTTCTGGTGATTATCACGACGATTGCAACGCTTCAGGCATTTTCGCAGGTGTATGCTTTATCCGGCGGCAAAGGAGGTCCAGAATACGCGACCACCACGCTGTTACTATTGATTTACCAAACGGCATTCCAAGACTTCCATTTCTCGTATGCCGCGGCGATGGCGATCTTATTAGTGTTGATGATTCTCGGCTTGACCCTGTTTCAACGATGGCTGTCCACAAAGTGGGTGTTTTACCAATGAGCCGATATACTCTTAAATCCTCTCAGGGATTGCGTATTCTTGTGTCGGTAGTGGTTGGGGTGATGTTTTTGTTTCCCCTATATATTGCATTTGTCACATCCCTCGACACCAAAGCCGATGTATTCACGTTTCCCCCTCATCTTTTGCCTGCCTTTGATTGGGAACCCTATGTTCATGTGTGGCACATGGCGCGGTGGCCGATGTATTTTGGCAATACCCTGTTCATTACTTTGACGACGATTGCCATTGCTTTGACCACCAGTATTCTCGCAGCCTACGCGTTGTCCTTTTTGAAATTTCGGTATCGGGAAGCCATCTTTGTGATCTTTTTATTGGTATTGATGGTTCCCGCTGAAGCCTTACTGATTCCGAACTATGTCATCTTGCATTTAATGGGATTGTTGAACACTTATTGGGCCCAAATCTTAATTTATGGGGGCTCAGTATTTGGGATTTTTCTATTGCGGCAATTTTTTCTGTCGTTGCCTCAATCCTATTGGGATGCGGCCCGAATCGACGGAGCGGGACACTTGCGATTTCTTTGGTCGGTGGCACTGCCCATGGCCCGCCCCGTGCTCTTTACCATAGGACTGTATATCTTCATTGGTAGCTGGAATTCCTTTCAGTGGCCCCTTATCGTGACGTCTAGTCATCATGTGCAGCCTATTGAGGTTGCCGTGTCGCGTTTGATGTTGGCTCATTCGGTGGACTGGCGCCGGCTGTCTGCGGCGGGAATCATGGCCACCATGCCATTGGTAATTCTCTTTTTCTTCGTGCAAAAATACCTAATTCGCGGGATCGGGCGGGGAGAAGGGACTCAGGGATGAATGGAATCGAGCCCTCCACCTGGGGCCATGGAGATATGTTGAATGTAACCGACATCATGCCTAGTGCCCTGCGCTTTATCGCCGGAACAGACCAGTCGTTCCATAACCTATCTATGGGCGCGGCACGACAAGTGGTCGTGTGGCTTGTTGACGGGTGGGGATACGATCAGGTATTGACCGCATTGGAAAAACACCTGATGCCGCACTTATCCGAATTAATGCTTCATGGTGCGGCACGCCTTCATTCGTTATTAAGTGTCTTTCCCTCGGTTACACCCGTAGTGCTCGCGAGTGTACTCACGGGAAAATATCCCTCAGCGCATGGTGTCCTGGGGCAGGTGGTAAAGCACGCAGGGGGAATAGTGGATGTTATGAGGGGACCCGTCCCCAACACGTTTCACTTATTAGTAGATGATATCGCAACTCAGGCGTTACAAGCAGGCATATCATACCATGCAGTAGTGGAGCATCGGCTGCGAAAAGACTCTTTGACGATGCTTTTGCATCGTAATGTTTCCCATATCGAAACCTTCGTGGTGGCATCTGGACTGCCGACCGTGGTCAATGAAATTCTCGACAGGAACGAGCCGGGAATTATCTATGTGTACTGGTCAGGAGTGGACGTACTTAATCATGAGCGAGGAGCGTATGGACTGGAATGGGAAGCAGAAATGACGTCTATGGATCAATGGATTGCCGCGTTTACCCAAAGTGCTCGAAACCGGGCCTGGCTGTGGATTACGGCAGATCATGGACACATTCCGATTGCGGGACGGCTTCGCTATTATGACTTACGGAGAACATTATCGTGGTTACCGGAAATACCAACCCAAATTGGCCCTGCGATTGCTGTCGACATGGAGTTGCCAGCTAACTTCTCATCAATCGTAAACAACTGGGCGTCCGTGCCGATTGACATGGTGCGAACTAAGGACTGGTGGGACAAGGGATATTTCGGTCCCGGTGCCGATATCCAACACATGGAACGAATTGGGTCCTATCTATTGATTCCACCAGCGGGCTGGCAGTGGCAAATAACGGACGAACCGCAACATCCATGGGGTCATGGGGGGACAACCCAACCGGAGATGACCGTTCCCTGGATAGAAGTTTCGCTTGAGGGTCGCCGATACGTGTGTTGAGATACACAAGCTCTGAGTTGTTGTGATCTCACGTTAGACGAAAAGAGGCTGCGAAATGATCACCGGAATGTTGCGTGAGGCGAAATGGATTTGGGGACACCGAGGGGCTTTAGCGCTAGAGCCTGAAAATACCATCCCTTCCTTTCTCCTAGCCTACGAGCAACAGGTGGACGGAATTGAATTGGATGTGCAGTTAAGCGCGGATGGCGTGGTTGTAGTGCTTCATGACGGCACTTTAGACCGCACCACCAACGGAACCGGGTGGGTGGGGGCATACAACTGGAGTACATTGCAACAACTGCGGGCTCGATACCCGGACGGAGCTGTATCCGATATCCCCATACCCCGGTTAGAAGAGGTATTTGATGCTCTACCCAATGACACCGTGTTGTGCATCGAATACAAGAACGGCCCGTACTATTATCCGCATTTGGTTGAAAAAACCTTAGATATTGTTAAGCGGTACCACGCCAGTTCACGAATCATCGTGTCCTCCTTTGATCAATTTGCTTTAGTGGAATCCGCTGGTTTGGCTCCTGAGATTCCCCGCGCTGTGGCCTGGATGGGCCGAATGGTGGAACCTTGGGGAGTAGCGCGCGCCGCAAAAGCTTCATGGGTGCATGTCCATAAAGATTCGGTACCTCTAGATGATTTGAGGCGCATCAAGGAATCAGGGCTGCAAATCGCGGTATGGGGTCTAAAGTCAGCCAAAGACGCTTCGCATCTTGCCATGCATTACGTGGACGCGGTTTTTGTTGATGATCCCGGATGGGCAAAGAATCTGGTCCACTTGGAGCACAGATAGGGGATTGCACTATGAATATATTACTGACCAATGATGACGGAATAGAGGCCCCAGGGCTCGAAGCTTTGGTCCAGGCGCTGGCTGCCGACCACGACATTACCGTCGTAGCCCCAAGTCGTGAACGTTCGGCGGTTAGCCAGGCTTTTAGTTTCCATGTGGACTATCGTGCCGAGCAAATGGACGACCGAAGATATCGGGTAGGGGGCACTCCGGTGGATTGCGTCATGTTTGCTGTGAGTCGGTTGGGGCCATTTGACGTGGTAATCTCTGGGATTAATCGGGGGGCGAACATTGGCTGGGATACTTGGTATTCGGGGACGGTTGGAGCAGCCTGTGAAGCGGCTCGGAGGGGGTATAGAAGCATCTCGGTATCTTTGGATACCGTGGGGGGAAGCCAATCGGACCATTACTATGGCGACGCGGCTCGGGTGCTTGCGCGCTATTTGAGACAAGGACTGGTGACGACGATTCCTCGGGACCATGTCTTGAACATCAATTTTCCGAATCAGACGGCGCTCATGGAGGGCACACCTAAGTGGGCAGTCCCAGGCACTTATACCTACAACCTCAATGAGTTGGCAATCGAGGTGGAAAACCCTCTCCAGTGGCGGATCGAAGTTCATCAATCCGCTACCTATCCTAATCCGGACCATGGTTCGGATGGCGATTTGATCCGGGAAGGGCCGACTTTGAGTTTGCTTCGACTCGCCTGGCCGGAACTGGATACCGAGGACGTAGGTGTCTTCACACAATGGATTGCACATATGTCGCGACTTTAAGATAAAGGATTGCAAGGGGGGGACTCTCATTACGATACCTATTGCCGTTATTACGGGAGGAGCGCAAGGCATTGGGCAGGCATGCGCAGAGCGATTTGCTCAGGAGGGCTACCATGCGGCGATTTTAGACCGCAATCCGGAACGGGCCCAGGAGACTTTGAACGCGATACGGGAGGCCGGGGGGAGCGCCTCGGCCTGGGTCGCCGATGTTGGTCAATCGTCGGAGGTGCAGGCTATTGTCGATCAGTTATTGCAGGAGTATGGCCGGATCGATGTATTGGTAAATAACGCGGGCGTGGTGTATCAAAAACTCATGGAGCAGTTGAGCGACGAGGAATGGTTGCAAGTGCTGAACACTAATCTCAATGGGATGTTTTATGCCGCACGGGCAGTCATTCCTGGAATGCGCGCCCAACGACACGGCCGGATTATCAATCTTTCCTCAGTGCTGTCGACCGTGGCGCGGCCCTTAAACGGACCCTATGCAACCAGCAAAGGGGGAATAAATGCTTTTACCAGGGCATTGGCTTTGGAAGTAGCCCGAGATGGTATTACGGTCAATGCTGTGGCCCCGGGCCATATTCTTACGCCATTGACGGTGCCGATGTTCACGCCAGCCGTGACCCAAGCTTTTGAGGATCGAATTCCCTTGGGATATCTGGGGAAACCAGAGTGGATTGCCGATGCGGTGGCTTTTTTGGCAAGTTCGCATGCCCGGTATATCACGGGGCAAATTCTCTACGTTGATGGCGGATTCAACATTAATGGCGATTTGCCGCATCTCGAGTTTGGCGGTCAATTGGAGTAGGAGGGATCCCGTGGATACCTGGAAAATTATCGCTCTCGATACCGGCACCTCTATTCTGGAAAAGTCAATTTTGACCTATTTGACGGATGTAGGCACTTCGATCCGCATTCCTCGGGTAATGTGGTATATCGAAGGACAGGGGCATCGGATCATGGTCGACACCAGTGTTGAGTCGGAAACCATTGCTCGGGATGTCATTGGAGAAAATTTAACACGGGGTCCAGAACAGGAGCCCCGAGCGGCGTTGGCCCTAGTTGGGGTGGATCCAGCCTCTATAGAACTTGTGGTGTTTACTCACCTGCATTGGGATCATTGCGGCAATAATAATCTATTTCCCCAAGCGAGGTTTTTGGCACAGCGAAGGGAAATTTCCTATGCGGCAGCGCCTGGTACGTTTTTCCAACGGGCATTTTTGTCACCTGCATTGGGATTGATGCCCCCTTACGCCGGAATTCGACTAGAATCTGTCGACGGCGACCAAGAACTATGGCCCGGACTGGAATTACTCCATTGTCCGGGCCATACGCCAGGGTCTCAAGCCGTTCGGGTCAAAACAACCCATGGCTGGCACACCATCTCTGGAGACGCAATTTTTACATACGAGAATCTAAACCGGGAAATACCCCCCGGGTTTCACATCAACGTAGATCAGTCGATGGAGTCCATGCATCGGATTGCTCGGGTGTCCGATGTAGTTTTGCCTTCCCATGACTATGGGGTGTTTGCCGGCCAGCCCGTTGCAGAGTTTGGGACCTAATCAGTGGGTCAACAGGGAGGATAAGATAGCCATGGTGAAAGCCAGGGAAATTCTTAATAGTCAGTTAAGCCGAGTTTTGGGGGAGATGGGACACACCGATCAGCTCCTGATCACTGATGCCGGGTTACCCATTCCCTTGGGAATTGAAAGGGTTGACTTGGCAGTCGTGGCAAACGTGCCGCCATTTTTAACGGTGTTGGCGTCAGTTTTGGAGCATCTGACTATTGAAGGTGCTGTGCTGTCGGAGGAGGTCACGGACCGCAGTCCTGAGTTATGGGCTGATATTCAGCGTTTACTTCCGTCCGGCATCCGGGTATCGATGATTTCGCATCAGGACTTCAAAGCACGGTTGCCTGAATGCCGGGCCGCGGTGCGAACTGGAGAATTTACCTGGTATGCCAATATCATCCTCATCGGAGGCGTTTCGTATTAAGATTGGTGTGGAGGCAATCAATGACACAACTAAAGTGGACCACCGCGTCTACCGTGGCACTGGGGATTAAGGACGATGCGACCATATTGACCGTGGGGATGACGTTAAGCGGTGCCTCGGAAACGATACTCGAAGCGATTGAATCCAGGTTTCTAAAGACCGGCCATCCCAAGAATTTGACCTTGGTGCATGCATCGGGACAAAGCAATCGCCAAGTGGGGATTCAGCACTTGGCCCATTCGGGGCTGGTGCGGCGCATAATTGGCTCGCATTGGGGATTGGCTCCGCGATGGATGGAGATGATCGCGACCAATCAGGTGGAGGCCTATTGTTTGCCGCAAGGCCAGATGACGCATTGGATGCGATCCATGGCCTCTGGCCTGTCAGGCCACTTGACCCAGATTGGATTGGGTACCTTTATTGATCCCCGCCAGGACGGGGGGAAAATGAATGAACGGACAAAATCTGCTCCCGATTTAATCCATGTGGTAAACGTTCAGGGAGGGGAATACCTTTGGATTGATGCGGTCACCATTGATTGGGTTGTGGTGCGTGGAACTCGGGCGGATACGGGAGGCAACATCACTGCCGAAGAAGAGGCAATGAAATTGGAAATTCTTCCAGCGGTGTTCGCAGCCCGTCGATTTTCCGGGCAAGTGGTAGCCCAAGTAAAAGAGGTTGTGCCGCGCGGGACTCTAAATCCAAGGCAGGTGGAAATTCCCGGAGCGCATATCCATTATATTGTGCAGTCGCAGAATCCTGAGCGCGACCACCGACAAACCTCGAGTTGGACTTATGATCCGGCATACTCCAGCGAAGGATGGCGTCCTTCCCTTAAGGAAATTCCCGATGCACCTTTGGATGTTCGCCGGGTGATTGGCCGGCGGGCAGTGTGGGAACTGACACCGGGTGCCATTGTCAACATGGGTACCGGTATTCCGAATGACGTCATTGGCCCCGAAGTATTGCGAGAAGGGGCGGATGACTGGGTGACGTTAACGGTGGAATCCGGAGTCTATGGGGGACGTCCAATCGGTGGGGTAGACTTTGGTATTGCGCAATATCCTGATGCATTGATTGAACATCCGTACCAATTTGACTTCTATAATGGGCACGGAGTCGATGTTACTTTTATGGGGTTCGGCGAAGCCGATGCTCAAGGCAACGTGAATGCCACCAAATTAGGCACGCTCGCGACAGGGGCTGGCGGTTTTATCGATATTACCCAACCGGCACGCACTGTAGTGTTTTGTGGAACCTTTACCGCACAAGGAGTCGAGGTTGAAATTAAAGATCGCACCGTCAGTGTCGTAAAGGAAGGTCGCGTGCCCAAGTGGGTGCGCCAAGTACAGCAAATTTCATTTAACGGGGCCCGTGCCTTGGAACGGGCCCAGAGGGTGCTGGTGGTGACGGAACGTGCGGTTTTTCGTCTGACGGAAACCGGGTGGGAATTGCAAGAAATAGCGCCGGGGATAGATCTCAAGCGCGATGTGCTGGAGCAGATGGAGTTTGCCCCAGTGATAACGGACTCGATGCACGAGATGGACCCCATAATTTTTAGCGAGGAAAGGCTGCATTTGGCGGAGTATTTGAAGAAATTATCAGAAAGCGAGGGACGGTAGTCATGGAAGATGTTGTCATACTCGATGGAGTGCGTACGGCCATTGGCACATTTGGTGGCAGCTTGAAGGATACCGAGGCTAGAGATTTGGGGGCGATGGTCATCGCCGAAGCATTGCGCCGCACTGCGGTGTCTCCGGAGCAGGTGGACGAAGTGGTTCTGGGGTGTGTAGGTCAGGTGTCGGGGGATGCCTTTATTGCCCGATTGGCGGCACTAAGAGCCGGATTGCCGGCGGCCTCATCGACGGCGCAAACCGTGAACAGGCTGTGCGGCTCGGGCTTGCAAGCGATTGTTACCGGCACTCAATGGCTGAAGTTGGGGGATGCCGATGTGATCGTCGCAGGGGGAGCGGAAAACATGTCGCGACTACCCTATTATGTATGGAATCGCTGGGGGAAACGGCTAGGTGACGGCTCCTTGGAGGACGGCGTCCTCAGCGCAGTGACCGATCCCTTCGAACATTATCCGATGGGAATAACCGCTGAAAAAGTGGCCGAGCGCTATCATGTCTCTCGGGAAGCCCAGGACCAGATGGCTTGGGATTCCCAGGTTCGGGCGCATGAAGCCATTGCCGCCGGGCGGTTTCGGGACCAGATCCTACCGGTGACGGTGCGCGACGGACGCAAATCTCGCATCTTTGATACCGATGAACATCCGCGCAATACTTCCCCTGAACAACTGGCGCAATTGAGGCCGGCGTTTGCCGAAGGGGGATCGGTCACCGCGGGCAATTCCTCAGGCATCAATGATGGGGCGGCCGCAGTGGTATTGATGCGGGCCGGGGACGCGGAGCGTCAAGGACGTCATCCGCGAGCCCGCATCGTGAGCTATGCGGTGGCGGGCATTGAACCTGAGGTGATGGGTTATGCGCCGGTGTTTGCCATCGAAAAGGCCCTCCAAAAGGCAGGCTTGACCGTGGATGATCTCGATGTCGTGGAATTGAACGAGGCATTTGCCGCCCAATCGGTGGCGGTGGTGCGTGATGCGCACTTGGATTGGGAAAAAACCAATGTTAACGGAGGCGCCATTGCCTTAGGCCACCCTATCGGCGCCACCGGTGCCATTTTAACGGTAAAAACATTGCATGAACTGGCGCGGCGTCGGGGGCGCTATGGCATGGTCACGATGTGTATTGGCGGGGGCCAGGGAATTGCGGCCATCTTTGAGAACTACCAACGATAGCAACGAGGGGGAACTCTACAATGCGTTCAGTGGCGATGGTGACCGGAGCCCAACGCGGCATCGGTTTTGGTATCAGTCAGGTCTTAGCCCATCGGGGATTTTCGGTGGTATTATGCGACCTCGACAAAGTAGCCTTGGAAGAGGCCGGTCAAGCTCTCCCAGATAGCCATACAGAAGTGTTGGATGTGGCCGATTTTGCTGCCGTTCAGGTGGTCGTGGAGCGGATTGAAAAGACCTGGGGTCCGATTGCCGTGCTGGTCAACAATGCCGGCATAAACCGCGATCATATGATCCATAAAATGAACGAAGAGGACTGGGACGCGGTAGTGGCGGTAAACCTTAAGGGCCAGTTTAATTGCATGCGCCAGGTCATTCCCTATATGAGGGCACGCCAAGCCGGCCGCATCATTAATATATCCTCGGCGAGTTGGCTCGGGAATGTGGGCCAGGCGAATTACGCGGCAGCCAAAGCGGGGGTGATTGGCCTCACCAAAACGGCGGCGCGGGAATTGGCCAGGCTCCACATTACGGTCAATGCCATTTGCCCGGGATTTATTGATACGCCCATGACTCGACGCATGCCCCCCGATGCATTTGAGGCAATGATGGCGAAAATCCCCATGGGACGGATCGGAACGCCAGAGGATGTTGGCCGGGTGGTAGCCTTCTTGGCTTCAGAAGATGCCGCATATGTTACCGGGGAGGTGATTAATGTGGGCGGGGGCATGGTCTTGTAAAGCGTTCGCCTCGATATTGGGGTGACATCGTCAAAGGCAACTTTGGAACGTTCGTGGAATGAGGGGAAACAGTATTCCGTTGAAAGGGGGCGACCTTACCGTGGATGCGCAACTCTATTACGAAGGGCAGTGGCTAGACGGCGTCGAAATGCAACGATTTACGGTAGAAAATCCAGCGACCAACCAAGTGATTGGCACTGCAGTGAGTGCCAGCTTAAAGGATTTGGACCGCATTATTGGGTCCGCCGAGAAAGGATCTTCGATTTGGGCCAAGACACTGGCTAACGAACGAGCCCGAGCTCTTAAACGGGTTGCGAGTTTGATTAGAGACCACCAGGATGAATTAGCTCTGCTGCTGACCCAAGAAGAAGGAAAGGCGATTGGTGAAGCACGTTCGGAAATTGGAACAGGTGCCGATTTTTTCGATTTCTATGCAGCTGAGGCCTTACGCACATACGGCACCACGATGCCGTCGCCATCGCCGTCGCGCTCGATTTGGACTACAAGATCGCCTATAGGGGTGTCTGCGCTAATTACACCGTGGAATTACCCATTTTCCACAATTTGTCGAAAAATGGCGCCGGCATTAGCTGCCGGGTGTTCGGTGATTGTAAAACCAGCCGAAGAAACCCCTCTGATTGCCAGCAAACTTATCGAGATTATCCACGCGGTTAACTTGCCAAAAGGCGTAGTGAACTTTGTCACCGGAGATCCTCAACTAATAGGCACCAATTTGGTTGCGGATCCTCGAGTCCGCAAGGTATCTTTTACCGGCTCCACCGAGATTGGTCGAACCATTTTGCACAACGCCGCCGACAACATTACTTCGGTTTCGCTGGAATTGGGGGGGAACGCACCCGTCATCATATTTGATGACGCCTCTATCGATGACGCCGTCCAAGGGATCATACGGTGCAAATTTCGCAACGCAGGGCAAGTTTGTTTGGCGACGAACCGGATTTATGTTCAGCGTAATGTGCTTTCACAACTGCGCGAGCGATTACACCAAGCGGTCAACGCGTTGCAAGTCGGCGACGGGACGCACCAAAACGTGCAAATGGGCCCCCTTATTAACCAGCAGGCAATCGACAAAGTGTCCCATCATGTGGCCGATGCCACCGCCAAAGGGGCAACCATCGAGTGCGGGGGAGAAGCAATTCCTGGGGCCGGATACTTCTATACGCCGACTATCTTGAGCAATGCGAGCGAAACGATGACCTTGGCGCACGAGGAGACCTTTGGGCCCGTTGCACCGCTGTTTACCTTTGATACCGAAGATGAAGTGTATGAGCGTGCCAACGGCACCCCATATGGGCTGGTAGCTTATGTGTTCACTAAAAACCTAACTCGTGCGATGCGCGCCATTGGGGTACTGGACTTTGGGGTGGTAGGTGTCAACGACCCAGGCCCGTCGTTAGTGGAAGCACCGCTTGGAGGTGTAAAAGCCAGCGGGTTGGGGCGCGAAGGAGGGCATGACGGCATTGAGGAATTTTTGGAAACCAAGTATGTATCGATGAGATATTAAGCATTTCAGGCTTCGGTAAAACTGAACGGGATGCAGGAGGGCTTGGCATGGAGATACAATTATATTACCGTGGAGAGTGGCACCCGGGGATTAGCGGACAACGGTTTTTTGTAGAGAATCCTGCTACCACTGAAATTATCGGCAGCGCGGTATTGGCCGATTTAGGCGATGTATCCCTCGCCATAGAAGGCGCGGTTCAGGCTTTTCCCGTATGGTCTAGGCGTCCTTCGGCAGAGCGGGGTCATCAGCTTCAGCGCATTTACCAGGCAATTATGGACCAACAGGAAGCATTAGCACGGCTATTGACTCTTGAAGAGGGGAAGTCTCTCAGTGAATCACGGTCCGAAGTCGCCTATGGAGCCCGGTTTTTCGAGTATTATGCGGGCCAGGCTCAACGTGTTTATGGCCACACGATGCCGTCGCCTTCGCCGTCCCGTGCCATTTGGACAACCAAAGTGCCCATTGGGGTGACGGCAATCATCACTCCGTGGAATTATCCCTTTGCCATGATTTGCCGTAAGATGGCTCCAGCTTTGGCAGCTGGGTGCACCGTGGTGGTGAAGCCTGCCGAGCAAACGCCATTAATTGCGGGCCAACTGTTTGCCCTCTTGCATGATCTCTCATTGCCTCCTGGGGTTATCAACTTGATTACCGGCGACCCCGATATTATTGGCGCGGCATTAGTTCAAGATGTTCGCGTCCGCAAGGTCTCATTTACCGGATCCACGGCAGTCGGGCGCCTGATTTTGCATAACGCCGCAGAAAACATTACTTCCGTTTCACTAGAACTGGGAGGGAATGCACCGTTTGTCATTTTTGAGGATGCCGATGTGGATGAAGCGGTTGCGGGCATTATGACATCTAAGTTTCGCAACGCTGGACAAATTTGCGTTGCGACCAATCGGATTTATGTTCAGCGTTCTCTGGCACCTTTGCTTGCAGAGCGTCTAGCCCAATCGGTAACTGCCCTAAAAGTGGGCAATGGACTAGAACCTGAGACTCAAATTGGACCATTAATTAACCATGAAGGGGTGGACAAGGTATCGCGGCATATCGCTGACGCAGTGCAGCGAGGGGCCTCAGTGATCACCGGTGGCGTGCCTCTGACGGTTGATTCCGGATATTTTTACGCACCGACGGTTTTGGTTGATGTGGATGAATCGATGGTGTTGGCAAAGGAAGAAACTTTCGGTCCGGTGGCACCCTTATTTGTCTTCGACACCGAAGATGAGGTATATGAACGTGCCAACATGACCCCGTACGGCCTCGTCGCCTATGTGTATACCCGAGATTTGGGCCGAGCCATGCGCGCATCGCAAGCCATGGAATTTGGCATGGTGGGCGTCAATGACCCAGTACCTTCTTTGGTGGAAGCTCCCATTGGAGGCGTTAAAGCCAGTGGATTGGGACGCGAAGGCGGTCCAGAGGGCATTGAGGAGTTTTTGGAGACCAAATATGTCTCTATGAGATTTTAAATTGAGTTATTCTGAGGGATGCGGAGGTAAGTGACCATGAAAATTAAGACATTGCTGTTGGACATTGGGGGGGTGGTGCTATTAACCAATCCTGAGTTTTGGACATATCTCCATCAGCATCACGGAGCGCCGGAAAATGCGGAACAATTGTTTTATGGCCACGATAGCCCTTGGGGCGCCTGTCGCACTGGCTTAATGACATATGACGATTATACCCGGGAGATGGCACGGCAATTGGACATGGATCCCACAGAATTGATCCGCCTGCGTCACCAAATGGAGTGGATAGTCAATGTGCCAATGACGCAATGGGTTCGCCAGAAACGGGACCAGGGATTAGAGGTCATAGCGATTAGCAATGCCGATGACAGGTTGGAGCAGCATTTGCGAGAGTTTGGTGTTGTCGATCTCTTTGATCACATCATTAATTCAGCGCGGGTAGGATTCGCTAAACCGGATCCGGAAATTTACCAAGTGGCGCTTAAGGCTACGGCAACCCCTCCAGAATTATGTTTGTTTGTCGACGACAGAATTCGCAACATGCCGCCCGCAGAAGACCTGGGAATTCAGACCTGGGTTTATACAGATTTTGAAGAGTTTTCACAGGAAATCGAAACCCGCCTCGATATTGGTTCCTAATCCTAAGGAGTGTATAGGCTGTTTAATGGATCTTTAAGAGTTGTCGTGCGCAAGCAAAACCGCAATATGTAATTGATTGCTCGTGAATTTATATGGGTTTGGCTCCACAGGATAGCCATCGTGTGCACGCCAGTATCGGGTAGTGGGTACTGGCGTGCGCCCCCCCGACCGCAACAACTTGCTAGGTTTTTGGCGCCTAATTTTATCTACCGCACCCTATCCGCGAATATCGGGGTTAATTGCAAGGACTGAAAGGCAACGAGGCTTAAACACCGCTATGTCAGTTTTCCTCCCGGAACACTTCTGCTTGCGTGAAAACATAAGACATCGGATGCCGGGTTCGGGTCCTAGTGCGGGTGCCCGTCAACGATCCTTGGATGACGCTGCTAATTTAGACTAAATAACACTGGGCGCAACCGACTGCGATCATTGTCGCGGTACGGGCCGTGTCTAATTGTCATAACATTAACGTTGACGTGAAGAGCCAATGATGCATAAAATGATTGGGTAGGCTAGGGAGGAAACGGAGAGATTCGAATGACAGAACAACGGTTTCTGCACATAGGCGAACTTGCCACGGAGTGCGGGACCACCACACGAACTCTTAGGTATTATGAGGATCTTGGGCTTATCGAACCTGCCATGCGGGAACGGGGCAATGGCAGTTTCCGTTTGTATCGTGTCGAGATTGTGGAACGCATTCGCCAAATTCAGGAGCTCAAAGACCTTTTAGGTTGGTCTCTTGACGATATAAGAATGCACTTCCAAGTGGAAGATGGGGTCAAGCGAATTCGCGAAGCATTTCATCGGTCTACCTCTTCGATGGAAAAGAAACAAATTCTCATCGAAGCTAGAAACTTTGCTGAGCGCCAACGAGAAATCATAGCCGAGCGCCAAAAACGCTTGGCATCAATGGATGAGGCATTGCGAAGGAAATTAGTGCGCTACCAAGAGTTAGAAGCGGCGCTAAATGAGTCGGATGGGCAGTAGTGAAGGAGCGGTCTTGATGAGGGATTCCCGCAAATGGTGGGTACTATCGGTTACTAGTTTAGGTGCTTTGCTGTCTGCTCTGAATTTCAGTACCTTAATTATTGCGTTGCCTGATTTGATTCGATCACTGCACGCGTCGCTGCTACAAGCCATGTGGATCATGATGGCTTATATGGTGGCTCAAACCGTGATGGTGTTGATGGCGGGCAGCTTGGCGGATAGATTCGGTCGACGGCGGCTCTATTTGTTTGGTATGGCATTTTTCACGCTATTGTCATTGATTGCCGGCTTTGCCAGTACCGCCCCCGTATTAATTATCTTGCGAGTGTTTCAGGGAATTGGCGGAGCCATGGTGATGGCTAACAGCACCGCCATTGTCGCAGACGCCTTTCCTCATCGGGAATTGGGCAGAGCACTGGGGATCAACGTGATGGTGGTGGCAGTGGGCCAAATCTTGGGACCGGTCTTGGGCGGTTGGTTAACTACCGAATACGGGTGGCAGTGGACCTTTTGGTTTAATGTCCCCTTTGGCATAATCGGCGTGGGTTGGGGTCTTTGGGTCTTGGGATTGAAATCGACAGTGGTTAATTCGGGCCGACGATTGGACTATGGCGGAATTTTTTCCTATTTATTCTTTATTACTGGGTTGCTAATGGCTCTGACCTGGGGAGCGGTGCAAGCCTGGAATACCACCGTGGTTTATGTCGGGGCAGCTACATTTGTGGTTGCTTTGCCTCTCTTTATTTGGGCCGAGAACGTGAGTGAAGCGCCGATTCTACATTTGCGGCTTTTTAGCAATCGTGTCTTTGGTTTGGGCAATTTATCCGCCACGTTAAATGCTATTGCACGGATGGCTATCATGTTCTTACTCATTTTCTATTTTCAAGGTGCCAAGGGCGACACGGCACTCACCGCTGGAATATTGTCCACGCCGTTGGCCATTGGCATGCTGGTATTCTCGCCGATTGGAGGGTGGATTGCTGACCGCTTTGGTGCCACACTGCCCGCGACGTCGGGAATTGCGCTTTCGATGGTGGGACTAATTGGCTTGGCTTTGGATACCCACCTTACCACACCATATTGGCGGCTAGCCTTGTGGATGGGGATTGCCGGGATTGGGTCAGGGTTGTTTAACTCGCCCAACACCAGCAGTATCATGAACGCAGCGGGTTTGAAGCATCGAGGCGAGGCGTCTGGCATTCGATCATTGACGACAAATACCGGAATGCTGGTGTCTATTGCCTTTTCTCTGGTATTAGTGACGGCTAGCATACCGAAAGCTGCTATGTTGGCTATTTTTGCGGGTACGGTCCAAGGTCTTCATGGCTCAGCCGAGACTGCTTCGCTGCACGGATTTATCCATGGATTGCATGTAGCTTTTTGGACCATGGCAGGAATTTCCCTAATAGCCGCCATCTTATCCGCTCTTCGGGGAGGAGGACAAAACGGCCGTCCTTCCTTACGGATGGTAACCGCAATCTTGCTAGGCCGTGAAGCTACGCGGATTTTGAAGGAACGTTCGGCGACTAATCTTTCCCGGGAAGAAAGAGTGCTGGTCACGATGGCGGTCAGTGAATTGGAGAAAGTCACAAAAGGCTCAAACGATGACGACGCATCTCTGGCTTCAACATCGACCGGGAGGGACGGGAAAACTGCCCGAGTGGCAACGGGGACCGGTACAGAACATTAAACTGAGGTGGATGGGAGTTTTTAGGTCCAAGGTGTGGCGGTGGTGTGCCACCATCTGTCTTAACCGACCGGGATCACGTTCGAGGCTGCAGCTATGTTTCAGAGATATTGTCGACGGAGGATGGTTTAGGCCAGTATAAAGAACATGTTGCTGTACTTAGGGTATAATGTAGTCCATCATCGTCGTTTCCCACGTGTTGGAAAGGGATACAATCATGGAACCTTTCACAGAAAAACCCTGTACAGTCGAGACGCTAATAACCCAAGGCATTTTTCGTGAGAACGCCATCTTGGCGGGTTTGGCTGGCCTAAATCGTCCTTTAACCATGGTAAGCGTCATTGAGGTTCCAGATATAGCGGACTGGGTACACCCTGGCGAACTTTTAATTACGACAGCATTTGCTTTTAAAGATAACGTCCATTTGCTGGAAACCTTGGTCGAATCCCTTGCGGATCAGGGGCTCGCTGGTTTAGCTATCAAACCGCGCCGATTTTTAAGTGATCTTCCCACTGCGGTTTTACAACATGCGGACAACAAAAGTTTTCCGATAATTGAAATCGATCCGCACGTAACGTATGGAGACCTTTTAAAGCAAATTTCCGAGTTGATTCTAAGTCGCAATGTGGCCGCCAAGACAAAGTTTCTCGATTCAGTGTACAAAGAACTCACGAAAGCATTGGTGGACCGCAATGGTTTGGAGGGATTAGGGTCACGCCTGGCCAAGATTTTAGGCCGATCCGTCATGATTGAAAGCCCAGGTATCGGGCGCCGCTATTTTGGGGCTGTCCATAACGATACTGAAGCTGCCCAATCTCGTTTTTCCGAGGTGATCTGGCATCGGGCTACACCCGTGAGCGATCATATAGTGGCTTATGGGCTCGTGTCGGGGGGGACTGTTCTGCAGGCCCGTGTCGGCGATGGCCTCAGAAATAAGGGGTCGATATATGTTGAGGATTCTGATCCCACCCATAGCGACGTGGTAATTAAGGCGGTGGAATATGCAGCCTCGTTGGCAGCAGTGGAAATGATGCGGATTGAGACGGTGCAGCAAGTCAATCAACATTACCGCACCACGTTTTTGGCCGAATGGTTGGAGGGCCGGATTATTGACCGCCGACGTATTATTGATCGAGGGCACCAATACGGATGGTCTTTGGAACAAGACCACACGTTGGTGCTGATGCGGATGCCGTCGTTCGAAGGGCCTCAGGCGGACGCGCCGAAGAACTTGCCAGAGGTCATTTGTTGTCCCAAAGACCGTGACTGGGTCATCCTCATTCCCGAATCGGCCGGAGATGGGATCGATACCATATTGCGCACCGCAGAGATAGCGGAGGGTGACGGAATCTTGACCCGTAGCATTGGGCCGGTGCCATCGGAGAATATGGCGGCGACATACGCGGAACTGTTAGAGATGTCGGAAGTTGCGGAGACCATCGGTATCAAGGGGCTTGTGACCCGAGATTCGTTGGGTATTTATGCGCTGTGGCCGCTGATTCCAGATAAGCAAAAGTTGCACGATTTTCTGTGGAAGAACTTGAGTGCGGTGATTTTATATGATCAAAGTCACCACACCCAGCTTATGGGGACATTGGAGGCATTTTTAGATGCGCGGGGGAATGTGGCGGCTACCGCAAAACGCCTTTTCGTGCACTACAATACGGTATTGTACCGGCTTAAAAAGGTCGAGGAACTCACACCTATGCGCTTTATCGATTCCGAAGAAGGGCAGTTGTTGTTGCACGTAGCGGTTAAACTCTGGGCCATATCCAATCGGCCACCCAACTGAGGGGTGGTGGTTAGTGGAATGGCCTCAACGCCGTGTTCAGCACCTGCAGACCCATGTCGACGTCGTCACGGGTGCAGAACTCCTTGGGACTATGCGAGACACCGCTGACGTTGCGCACGAAAATCATGCCTGCTGGCAGATGGCGAGATAGTACAAGGCTGTCGTGAGAGGGCCAACTGGTCATAGATCGATATGGGAGGCCGAGAGAGTGGATAGTCTGCCGAATTAATTCAACCACATCTCGCGAGAGTTCCGAAGGCCCCTCTGCCGAGATGATTTGGCGGGATCCGGTTAGCCCCCGCTCTCGGTGGAGCTGGATAAGTTTCTCGTCTAGAGCAGTTTCGTATCCTCGCAGAAGACTTTCTGATTGGGCACGTACGTCAATTAAGAGATCGACTTGGTGCGGTACTATATTTGAGACCCCGGGGTGGGTCACGACCCGCGACACGGTGCTGCGAAGTCCCGAGACTTCCATCTGTCGAGAGGTCTGTTCCACCATCAGCACAACCTCAGCTGCCCCGCAAAGTGCGTCTTGCCGATTCCCCATCGCGGCACTGCCCGTGTGATCGGGCTTTCCAGAAAGTGCTACCGACCAGCGCTGGGGTGCGGCTATGCCGAGCACTGAAGCCACGGGATATTTGGCGTCTGCGAGTTCTCTCCCTTGTTCGATATGAAGTTCAACTGACGCTTTGACGTCCGCCGTAGGAACCGACCAAATGGCAACGTCGGGATAGCCAAACGCGGCGTGAGCAGCCGCTTGGAGAGTGGTTGCCGTCGAATCATGGGCCAACCAGGTGTCGCTCGGCAATTCCCCCAGACTCGCACGACTGCCAATGGTACTAATGCCAAAGCGGCTCGATTCCTCGGAAGACCAGTCAACCACGATAAGGCCGTGTCGGGCACTCCGAGGCCAAGTCGCAGCAATATGGATGCCAGCCAACACGCCGATGATGCCGTCATAGTTTCCTCCCTGTGGCACTGTATCGGTGTGGGATCCGATTACCACGTAAGGAGGGCCGCCAAAGCGTCCTACCACGTTGCCAATGCCATCGATAAAGGAAGCGAGTCCAACCTGTTCCATGCAGTGCAGAATATATTGGCGGCCCTTGACGTCCGCTTCGGAAAACGCCAACCTGGTTGTGCCGCCATCGACATCACAACCGATGGTACTTAAAGTTTCCCACATTTCCCAAAAAGACGGCATAAGAAGATCAAATCCTTTCCGTGAGATCCTTTTGCTACATTTTGATCCTTGCACATAAAGATGGTCCTAACTATGTAAGAATTTGATAACTCGTCACGATAAAAATTAGAGAATTTCGCTAACGACAAATCTAACGGGAACTCAGACAATCAAGAAGGTGGGAGTTCTGAAAAGAGAGGTGGCCTATGGCCCGTTATCAGCGCCCAGAAACTCTTAGACAGGCGCTTACGCAACTTCATGACAACCCCAATGAGACGGTCGTTATGGCCGGGGGCACAACAATAGTGCCGTTTCTGCAACCGAATGATGATGAGACAGTATTGCTGGATATTGGCAGGATTGGGGAGCTCAAAAATCTAATCTGTGAATCCGAAATTATCATTGGCAGCGCTGTGACCCTAAAGGAATTCCTCACTTATGCGCGAAAACAGGAGAATCCTGTGTTAGGTGCTCTTTATGAGGTGGCTAGTCATATTGCCGATCCGACGATCCGCGGTCAAGCCACGGTGGGAGGCAACGTGGCGCGAGGTGGTGAGTTGGCTACCATCCTGCTGGCACTGGACGCGGAGATTATTGTGGAATCACTTGATGGCGGGTCCCGACGAATTCATTTAAAGGATCTCCTGTTGGATCCTGGCGTTACTGCATTGGGACATCCTGACGACCTACTGATAGCTATTGTCGTCCATAATCAAAAGTACGACTACATTCACTACGATAAGTTCACCAAAAGCCACTTGGCCAGCATTCCCTTAGCCAGCGTTGCTGTTGCGGCGTGCGACCGAGACATTCGGGTGGCGCTAGGATCCCACCGGCTATTTCCTGAACGTCTCTCGCTGGTGGAACGGCGCCTCGTGGAGCGCGATCTGACGGTTCCAACCGGTTGGGGTCAGTTGGGGGGACTCGTGGACGCGGAGGTTTTTGCTCTCACAGACGATTCTTATCACAACCACATCATCCATGTGCTCTTGGAGCGAGCGTTGATGGGGCCACCATCGGAGGTGAACGGACAGTGACCTCACTCATTTTGAACGGCGAGCAATGGACAACCGCCGTTAATCCAACCACGCGGCTTAGCGCGGCTCTTAGAGAGTCGGGCGGCGCGCTGGACGTCAAGGAAGGCTGCCTAACGGGTCATTGCGGTGCTTGTACCATTTTACTGGACGGACAGCCGGTGAAATCTTGTCTGTTGGTGTCGGGCCAGGCTGAGGGGCGGTCAGTGATTTCGTTAAAGGGACTTTCCACCGACCCCGTAGCCACGTACCTGCAGGAAAGTTTTTCCCGGGCGGGCGCGGTGCAATGTGGCTTTTGCACGCCTGGCATGATTATCGTCGCGACAGCTTTGGTCAAGGCGTCAGAAGTCCCGCTTTCGCGGGATGACATTCGTGCGGGATTGGTGGGTAACTTGTGTCGATGCACCGGCTATCACAAGATAGTCACGGCCGTGGAGGAGGCGAGTTATGTCCACGAAAGCTGAAACGCTGGGCACAGCACCGACCGAGCCGCGACGAATTATTGGCAAGCGCTTGGAAAAGAAGGATGCGCTGGCCAAGGCTCAGGGCCGTTTACCTTATGCAGCGGATTTTTCGGCCAGTGACATGTTGTATGCCAAAGTCGTGCGAAGCCCGTACGCTGTGGCCGCTATCGCCGAAATCAATACTGAGTCGGCTAAGACGGTTCCGGGGGTACGGGCTGTGCTCACTGCGAAGGATATTCCACACAATTCAATTGTTTCCCGATTTGGCCAGTCCACCGATCTCGGGCGTCAATTCGAAGGAACGTATCGGGTTTTAGCAGAGGATCAGGTGCGCTATTACGGCGAGCCTGTCGTGTTGATTGCAGCTGATTCCCCTGAGATTGCCGAGAAAGCGGCTGAATTGATTGACGTTGAATATGAGCCCATGCCCGGGGTTTTTACGGTGCAGGACGCGATGAAACAAGGGGCCCCTGGGGTTGGGGGAGAAAAAAGTAACGTCGTTTCACACTTTGAAGTACGTCGTGGCAACGTCGAGGAGGCTTTTGCATCCGCTGACGTGATTGTGGAAAACACCTACACCGTGCCGATGGCCGACCATGCCTATCTGGAACCAGAATCCGGTATGGCCTGGATGGACGAAAATGGGGTGCTGGTGATCCGTGTGGCAACCCAGGTGATTGAACACTGTTACGATATCGCCGACATATTAGCACTATCGCATAGTCAGGTTCGGGTTGCAGGGACATGGGTCGGAGGGGGATTCGGCGGGAAAGAAGATATGACTGTCGAACCCTATATTGCAGTACTTGCGTGGGCCACCAAACGTCCAGTTAAACTAACGTTTACGCGCCAGGACTCGTTGATTGGACACGGAAAGCGTCACCCTTTTACCATGACGTACAAAACCGGGGTAAAGCGCACCGGTGAGTTGGTGGCGGTCAAGGCGGAACTCATAGCCGATGCTGGGGCTTACGTTACGTTAACGCCCTGGGTACTGCTCTACGCAACTGCGAATGCCTGTGGTCCCTACGAAGTGCCCCATGTGGAGATTAGTGCAACGGCGGTACTAACCAACAACTGTCCCAGTAGCGCCTACCGTGGATTCGGGGCGGTTCAACCCAATGTCGCGTATGAATCCCAGATGGACGAGCTAGCCCGCCAACTCGGGATGGGGCCGGTGGAATTTCGGCGCAAGAACTTGATTCAACAAGGTTCCCAACTTCCGCACGGACATCATTATGACCGCCCGGTACTGGCCGACACGGTGGGAAGCCAAGTGTGGGAGGCGATTCAAGCTAGACCCTTACCGTCACCTCGGGGAGATTTGCGTTTTGGACGTGGGATCGCCTACAGCATGACGAGTTATGGTCGGTTGATGTTTTTACGCGACACGTCGCGCTGCTGGATCCGCCTAGAACGCGACGGCACGGCCGTAGTGCGTTGTGGCGTTCCCGATATCGGCGGAGGGCAGGTGTCGTCACTGCGATTCATCGTGTGCGAAGAACTAGGTCTTGGCGTTGATCAAGTCGAGGTCTATAATGCGGATTCGGTGTTGACGCCTTTGGCGGGCACAACTACTGCTACTCGTCAACTCTACATGTCGGGCAACGCCACTTTGGCTGCGGCCCATGAGTTAAAGCGCCGCTTATCTGAAAAGGCAAAATCCCACTTGGGTCCAGACATTGATCGGTTCGCTTTTGAAGACGGCTACATTATCTCGCAAACCGATAATCGTCGAGTCGCCCTGTCCGAAATCATCAACGAATGTTATCACGATGGCGTCGAAATGTACTATGAGGCTCAGTTCAATGCACCTGTGGTGGATATTCCGACGTCAGCAGAATTGAACACGCCCTTATTTGCCGATTATACATTTGGGGCCCAAGCGGTCGATGTGGCTGTTGACACTAAAACCGGCAAGGTTGACGTGATGCGGGTCGTCAATGGTCTGGATGTGGGCACGGTTATCAATCGTCTCAATTGCGAAGGACAGATGGAAGGCGGAACCGTACAAAACCTCGGTTACGCACTAACCGAGGAGGTCACAGCGCCGGACGGCATCATGACCAGCACGACGTTTGGCGAGTATCTTATCCCCACAACTCTGGATGTGCCCGATATCGAGACAATCGTTATTGAGTCTGGTACAGGAGTGGGGCCATACGGCGCTAAGGGAGTAGGTGAACCGTCATGCAACGGCATTGCACCAGCAATTCTCAATGCGATTCAAGACGCGGTAGGTATACGGGTAACGAGCTTGCCCGCTTCGCCCGAGAGAGTTCTTTCGGCATTACAAGCCTTGTAACTCGCCGGTGAATTGGAAAATAGATGGGAGGTGAATCCAATGGGGATGAATAATTCGGAAAGCCATAGCGATGGAGATTTTATAGTCGAGGTTCATAGTATCGACGTTATCCCCGAATCGGAACGCCACGGCACAGTGCGCTCGCTATTTCCCTTATGGTTTGGCGCGAACGCCATGATAGTGACAATTACGACTGGAATGTTGGCGGCGGTCACTGGATTTTCGGTCGGATGGGCTTTGGTTTCGGTTGCGTTGGGGGTGATTATCGGTGCTGTCTTTATGGCATATCATTCGGCTCAAGGCCCACATTTAGGACTGCCGCAGATGATTCAGAGCCGGGCTCAGTTTGGGTATTATGGCGCATCGTTGCCGCTAATTCTCGTACTCGCCATGTACATTGGATTTTTTGCTGCCGGAGGGGTTTTAGGCGGGCAAGCTATCGCTATGCTGATTCACATCAACTTGTCGGCCGGTATTATTATTATGTCGGTGTTGAACTGCCTTTTAGCGCTTTTCGGATACAACATTATTCATCAGTTTGAGAAAGTGGTCTCGGTACTGTTTGGCATTGTGTTCATCATTTTTACCGCATTCCTTTTGTTTGATCGTACCGGCGCAGTGGGTCATGTGGCCTCTAAACCTTCGGCGTTCATGACTGGGCCCTTTCTCTTGGGAGTGGCTATCGCTGCTATCTATGAGATTACCTATGCGCCATATGTTGCGGACTACTCGCGGTATTTGCCGTCGTCTACCAGCATTCGTAGCGCCTTTTGGTATACCTATGGTGGGACGGTGATTAGTGGTGTATGGATGATGGTGCTGGGGGTGTTGGTTCAGGCATGGATGCCCAGCTCGAATCCAGTGGGAGCCTTTGCCGCAGTTGCTCAGCATCTGGGTTCCTGGTTTGAGATTGTTACGCTCATCGTCGTGGCACTCGGTATTCTCAGTGTTAATACTCTCAATATCTACGGCGGATTTATGTCGTCCCTCACCATTGTCAACGCGTTTGTGCACAAATTAAAGGCCTCCTTAGCGTTGCGCGTGTGGTTCATTGTGCCCGTGACTATTGTCGGTACCTATCTGACCTTTCTTTACAAGGCCAACTTATTGGCGAGTTATGAAAACTTCTTGTCGTTTCTGCTTTATTTTATGATTCCCTGGACGGCCATTAATCTGACCGACTACTATCTGTTGCGGCACGGTCACTATCGTTCAGAGGCATTCTTTGATCCGCAGGGCGAATACCACGGGATAAGTTGGCCGGGTATTATCACCTATGTGATTGGTTTTTTGGTAGAAATTCCGTTTATGAACAGTGTCGTCTATGAGGGGCCGGTGGCTAAAGCTCTCGGAGGAGGAGATATTTCTTGGGTCATTGGCGTCATTGTATCTGGCACGGTGTACTTCTTATGGATGAAAAATCAATTATTGGTGGATAAGGTATCCTTCAATACCGTTAAAGCCAAGCCATAGCAAATAAGGAGTGGTGATGCATGCCGGAAGTCGGACGCAACCTGCCGCGCAAAGACGGCGTAGCCAAAATCAGCGGGAAAGAGCCTTATTCTCACGATATTCATTTACCAAACATGCTATATGCTGCGGTCTATCGAAGCCCGTTGGCCCATGTCCGTATTCGGTATGTCGACACCAGTGGGGCTCAGGCTCTGGGGGCGATATGTTTGACGCCCCAAGAGGTACCTGATGTGATTTATAACGAACGTATTGTGAGCATCCCCACCAAAACCTATAAGGACCGGCGGGTACTGCCCACCGTGGCCCGGCATGTGGGGGAGGCCATTGTGGGTGTAGCGGCCGAGACAGAAGAGCTGGCCATAAGGGCACTGAGTAGTCTCCGAATTGACTTTGAACCCCTGCCTTCTGTGCTTAACGCCGAAGAGGCACTGAAACCGGAGAGTCCGAAATTATACGACCGTATCTGGCTAGGTGAGAAACCAATCGAGATGACCGGGAATATTGCGTGTGAGCGTCACATTACCGAAGGCGATCCCGAAGCTGGTTTTCGCGAAGCGGACTTTGTTGTGGAGCGTCGCTATACTACGCCACGTAAGTATCACGGCCAGATGGAGACCAAAGCCGCGGTATGCCAACCGCTGCCTAACGGGGGCATCAACGTATGGGCCACAGTCCAGTCAGTACACAATGTGCGACAAGTGCTGGGTCAAATCTATGGTATTCCGCTGTCCAAGGTGAATGTAAAAAAGCTGTCGATCGGTGGAAGTTTTGGCTCCAGTATTCAGATGAACTCTATCATTCCAATTTGTGTGGGCCTTGCCCTGAAGTCGGGAAGACCGGTCAAACTTATCAGCCCACGCGAAGACGATATGTATGACCACTCACATTATCAGACCGAGATGGTGCTTAAAGTTGGCGTGAAGCAGGATGGTACGTTCACGGCTGCAAAAATGAATGTGATTGCAGACATTGGTGCCCACCATATCCAAGCTGATGCATTGCTGGGCGTGATGGCGGGATGGTTGGCATCGCTGTACAAGTGGAAGAACTTCCAATTCGACGGTCAGGCGGTTTATACCAACAAGGTACCGGGTTGCGCCCTACAAGGATTCGGTAATCCCCTAGTCAACTTTGCGGTGGAGCAACACATGGATATCATCGCCGAAATGTTGGGCCGGGATCCTGTCGATTTGCGACTACAAAATTATATCGGAGAAGGTGATGTGTTTTGGGGGCAAGGGCCGTCAATAAAATCCATCATTGAAAGTTGCGGGGTAGAAGAGATCTTGCGGGAGGGATCAACTCGTATCGGGTGGAATCAGCGGCGAGAGCCACACGAAAAGAGCGGCCGGTATCGCCGGGGCATTGGCGTCGCCCGAGGATTTCACACCTCAGGTACGGCGGGTCCCAAACCCGGTGATGTGATCGACTTTTCCAGTGCTACGATTAAGGTGAATGAGGACGGGACTGTTGACATTTTGACACCGGTGATAGACCACGGAGGCGGAACTGGCGAGGCCATCGTCAAGATTGTTGCTGACACGCTGCATGTGCCTTATACCATGGTAGAGCTGTCGGACGTTGATGCCAGAACCACTGGGTATGATGTGGCGACGCATGCTACTCGCGGGGTATATTGCGGAGGAGGAGCGGCTGCTCATGTCGCCGAAGAGGTGCGTACCCAGATTCTTGCCATGGCAGGACGCATCCTCGACGAGGAACCTAGTGGTCTGGCACTGGACTTGACGGCGGAACGCGGCACTCACGTCTACGTTCAATCCGATCCAAATCGGTTCGTCTCCCTTAAAGATATTGCCAAGACGGCACAAATTAAAAGCTGGGGAACGATGGCCGCAACTGGTAGCTACCGTCAATCTTCGGCGCCGCCCTGTTTCATGGGGCATTTTGTCGAGGTCGAGGTCGATACGGAGACCGGTGAAGTACGTGTGGTACGCGCCATCTTGCTATCGGACGCTGGGACGGTCGTGAATCCGGACCTGTTAGCCGGACAGCTCATCGGTGCGTTTGCTCGCGGGATAGGATTTGCGTTGCAGGAGCACACCCAAACGCTGCCATCCGGTACCTTGAATCACGGCGGGTGGTTGACCGATTACCGGATGGGAACTTCTTGCGATGTACCCCCACCGGACGCCATGGACGTGTATTTCGCTCATACGTATGAATCGACCGGCCCCTTTGGAGCTAAGGGCGTAGCAGAGGCTGCGCTAAGCTCGGTGTGGTCAGCTGTAGCTAATGCGATCTATAACGCGGTGGGCGTTAGAGTCTATGATTTGCCCATCACGCCGGAGGTGCTTTTAGAAGCATTAAGCGCACCGCAACTGATAGAGGCCTGACACGGTTGAGAAAGGGGTGAGGACATGCTGGCAAATTCTCGGGTCTTAGCAGCGGACTTTGACTTGATAAACCCTCGGTCGTTGGAAGAGGTGCTTTCGCTTCTGGCTGCGCACGGGGATCGCGCAGCATTGCTCTTTGGCGGCACGGACTTGTTAGTACAGATGAAAATGGGGCGGCGTAGTTCCGAGAAAGTAATCAACTGTCGATGGCTAGAGGAGTTAAAGGGGATTCAAGAGATTGGTGAGAATCTCGAAATCGGGGCTGGTAGTTCACTAAACCAGGTTGGCGAGGACGAACGGGTGCGTCGTGAGTTTCCCGCACTTGAAGACGCTATTCTTTCCATCGCCGGCCCGGCCATTCGTCACATGGGAACTATCGGTGGAAACGTGGTCAATGCGTCACCCGCAGCTGATGCTGTGGTGGCGCTTGTCGCCCATCGGGCTCGGTTTAGGTTGCAAAATCAAACGGGAACGCGTGTTGTCGATTCTACCGAGTTTTTTCTTGGGCCTGGAAAAACTGTGCGACGGCCGGATGAAATATTGACACACATTCTGTTGGCGCGGCCGCAGGGTATGAGTGTGTCAGGACATTTTCGCAAAGTCGGCCGAGTGGCTGGAGATATCGCCAAACTCAGTGTGGCGGTGACGGCGGAGAAGTCGTTGGTGGGCGTTGTGAACTGGCACGTCGCCATGGGTTCGGTGGCACCCACCCCAGTGGTTCTGTGTGAAGTTGAAGCGTTACTCAACCACAATCGACCCCTCGACGGCGACATCACGAGTGCCATTCGTGCGACGGTCGCCCAGAGCATTACTCCGATTGATGACGTGCGATCGACCGCGTGGTACCGTAAACGCGTGTCCGGCGTGACAGTGAGCGATTTGTGCGAACAAGTCTGGAAGGAATTCGAGGGGGGTAAGGCATGACAGAGAAAGAAACGCCTATTACCTTAATTGTCAATGGGCGAACACATCGGGTATTTGTCAGTCCATCCGCTCTGTTACTCAACGTGTTGCGAGATCAGTTAAATGTGATGGGACCCAAATACGGATGCGGGATTGGAGAATGTGGGGCGTGCAGTGTGCTTATCGATGGCGAACTGTCGCTGTCCTGTTTGACACTCGCCGTGTCGGTAATGGGGCATGTGATCACGACGGTGGAGGCCGTGGTAGAAGATCCGGTGGGAAAAATTGTCGCCGATAAATTCTTGAGTCATGCGGCGGTGCAGTGTGGTTTTTGTACGCCTGGGATGTTGGTGGCGGCGACGAGCCTTTTGCAATCCGAGAGATCCCCTAGTGAAGAGGATATTCGCCAGCATTTGCGGGGCAATCTTTGCCGATGCACGGGGTACGCGGCTCTCGTAAGATCCGTGCAGGATGCCGCTGAGAGCCTCGATGGCGAGCCCGACCATGAGATGCGCGCAGGGAACTAACCGGGGGTGGGTTTATGTGGGATTTCGGTATTGAAAACGGCGTTGTGATGACAGCCAGGGCGATTTATGAGGCGAATATTTACGGTAGTGGCGGAACCATAGGTGCGATTACCACAAAGCGTCAGCCAGCATCTACTGTGATAGATGCTGCAGGATTAGTGGTGTTGCCGGGAATGATTGATGCGCATGTGCATTCGCGTGACCCAGGGTTTCCAGACAAAGAGGACTTTTTTCACAGCACTCGGGCGGCCGCAGCCGGAGGTGTTACCACTATTTTAGAAATGCCTAATAGTGTGCCAGCCGTCATGGATGCTGAGGCACTGCGCAAGCGGCGTGCATATTTAGCTGACAGAGCATACGTGGATTACGGACTATGGGGATTGGCTTTGGCTACCACTACATCAGCGGAATTTCAGGCTATGGTAGAGGAGGGTGCCTGCGGGTTTAAATTCTTTTGGGGTTATGCGCTTGATCCGCGGACCTTTGAACTGGTGTACAATCCGGCGCCGGGGGCCGATTTGCTGGACCCTCCCTCGGACGGGCAGGTATTGGAAATATTTCAAAGGGTAGCTCAAACCGGCCGTGTACTGGCGGTGCATGCAGAGAATCAGTCGGTTATCGGAACATTATCTCGTTACGCAGACAAGTTGGGTTACGATGCCTTAGTGCAAAGCCGCCCGGAACTCACGGAAATAATGGCTATCCACGCGGCCATCGATTTGGCTGAGCACACTGGGGCCCGGTTACACATCGTCCATCTCGGTGCAGCCGAGGGTGCCCGAATAGTACATGCAGCTGCCGAACGTGGAGTTCAGGCAACGTGTGAGACGTGTCCTCAGTACCTCACTCTAAGTGATAGGGATTACGCTCGTGTGGGGACTCCGATGAAAGTGTATCCGCCCATTCGTTCGGAGGCCAATCGGCAAGGCTTAGTCATGGCTTTAAAGGAGGGCCTCATCCGACTCATTGCATCTGATCATGCTCCGCACACCGCGGCATCCAAAAAAGGACCGCTCGATCAGATTCCGGCGGGCATAGCCGGCGTGGAAACGCTGTTCCGATTGATTTTGGACATGGCGCTTCGGGGAGATCTCGAGCTCGGGCAAGTGGTTCGGTACATGAGTGAGGAACCAGCTCGACTATTTGGTTTATATCCTCAAAAGGGTGCCATCTTGCCGGGAGCAGATGCGGACATGGTATTGGTGGATCTTGACGGTTCCTGGACAGTGAGTGCGGATAAGCTCCATTCGTTAAACCCGCTCAATCCATGGGAGGGTCAGACGTTAAAAGGTGATATCCGGGCAACTGTTTTACGCGGTCGCGTCATCTTTCAAGACGGTTCGATCGTCGGCAGCCCAGGGGGATGCTTTGTGGCACCTTCCAACGGCCAATCAAGTCGAGCATTGATTTCGTCTGGATCGATTCAGGAACAATCCTAGGGCAGCACATCTTCAATCTCTGCTCCGGGGCTTCACGTGACACCGCGGAACCGTAAAGGTTATGATACCCGAGGAGGGGAAGCGCATGGTGAAATTGTCAGGAGAGATGGCCGGTCGCAACGACATCGAATTCGACGCGGTGGTTAGTGACCTCAACGCACTCGCCTTGACTATTCCGGGACTCTCACAAATCGAATGGCCTACGCAAGAGAACTTTCGTGGCCGCATGAAGCTGAAATTGCCGGTGGGTATGATGACGAGCCGCATTGAAGGAAGCGTAAAACGGGGCAACGGATCGTTGAATATTGGGATCAAAGGGCGCGTGGTCAATGTGGCTGGGGGATTTGAGGCAACCGTGCTCTTGACAGGAGAGTCGGGGCATTTTGCCTACGAGCTTACTGCACAATTTGCGGGATGGCTGGCATCGCTGGGCGATGGACTTTTACAGTCCATAATGACCTCGCAGGCTCGCGAGTTTGAGGGAAATTTTGTCGAATTGTTGACCGTGTTAAACAAAAAATGAAAGGGGGCTACTTCGATGGCCGATGCGGGATTGCCCAATGCGACACAGAATCCTCGATTTTCTGGTATTCGGACTTTTATGCGACTGCCCTACATTGAAGAACCCACCAAATGGGGTGAGGCGGATGTGGCGGTAGTAGGCATTCCCTTTGACACGGCGACTAGCTACCGACCGGGAGCACGATTCGGACCCGCCGGAATTCGTGATATTTCTACCCTGCTACGTCCCTCCAATCAATACCATCGTTTGAATGCTTTTAACAAACTGAAGGTCATCGATATCGGCGATATTGCGGCCATTCCGGCAGATATTCATCGCTCTTATGACATGATTAAAACAATGCAGGATCTTGCCGTGCATGACGTCGTACCGATTGGACTAGGAGGAGACCACTCAGTGTCCTTGGGGGAGATTAGAGGCTTTGTGAGTCATTATGGCCCGGTTGCACTTATTCACTTTGATGCGCATTGTGATACGTGGGACAACTATTGGGGAATTCGCTATACTCACGGCACAATCTTCCGACGAGCTTGCGAAGAGGGCCTCATTGTGCCTGAAAATTCTATCCAGGTAGGTATGCGAGGTACCGAGTATGAACCGGATGATCTTGATGCTTCGCGTGATCTCGGGTTTGAACATAATGCCCGCTTGACCCCCTCTTAGGCGATAGCCAAGAGGGGGTCAAGCGGGCGGCGGCTTCTTGGCCGCCTTGCGGGGTTTTTCTTTGGTCCCTTGGGCCTCGGCATAGCGCTTTACGG
>JAJZZP010000135.1 GCA_021797515.1 Bacillota bacterium
CTTCCATAATACTGCGCCAAGCAATGATAGGATTACTTTCCTGGCTTCGTATCTCGCGCCAGATGCGTAGCAACTCGCTCCGTACGTAGGGATACTTTACACGGCCTGGGCTGTACAAATACCACGAATAGCTCGCTCCCCTAGGGCATCCTCGTGGTTCGTATTCGGGCACATCATCGCCTAACGATGGGTAGTCTGTCTGCTGGGTTTCCCAGGTCACAATGCCGTCTTTAACATGAATTTTCCAACTACAAGAGCCTGTGCAGTTCACCCCGTGTGTCGAACGCACTTCCCGATCATGTTGCCAGCGGCCGCGGTATACGTCTTCCCAGTCGCGGCTGCGCACATTTTCCTCTGACCATCCTTGGTTAAAGCGCTCCCCGTGCTTCAGGTAATCCAACACATGCAATAAGGAATTTAGTTTCACCGTCATAAGGCTTAGCGGACTCCTTTCTTCACCGGCGGCTGCAATTCTCGCAGGGGGTCGTAGCTGGTTCCCACCATCCCAAATGCCGGTTGCGATAAATCTTGAAGAAATTCTGCCCAGCCGGGAGCGTTCGCGGCGGCTAAGATGAGGTGGTCCATCCGATCTCCATCCTGGACAGTTGCGATTAAAGCCCTAACATCGTTTGGTACTTCCCCAAACCGAAGCATCAACACTTGGAGTAAATCTTCATGGTCAGAATCTGTCGCAGCGCGAATAATTTCTTCGTCACGACGTGATTGCTGCATCATGCATCGCGCCCTTTCCCTTGCATCCGCTATTTGTTTACTCCATCAGTTACACCTGGCGACGATTCATTTCGGTTAAATAGCCCTCTGATACTACTTTGCATGCTTCACTGGCAACATCGTGAAAAAACTCGACAATCGGATCCGTCACGTGTTCCAACTCACCATCGTGGCAAACTCTTTCCCACGTATGGGATGTACCCTCTACCATAATGCGCAGCATGTTCTCCCCTGACCGCAAGACACTAACAAACGCCGTGATGTCATATGCCTGTACTCCCGCAATTTGACACTGGGCGATGAGGGTGTGGTAAGCCCCGGGAAACCGCCACCGCAATGGCTGTGGATGCATTCTAATCACGATCCTTTGGACTGAAGCGGGATTTTATTGCCTAAAAAGTCTTCCTCCCGTGCCGAATGAGCCCGCGATTTATCAAGAAATGTCTGCATTAACGCAATACCGACAACATACGCTCCATGCATCAGTGCGCTGTCAATTTGTTGCGCCGTTTGGCGTAGTTCTTCATGATCCGCCACTAATGACGAAATCATGGGCGCCCACCCACCATTCATTGCAAGCCATTCCCTATAGAGTCCAGCTTCCTCTTCGGCCGCATGCGATAAAACGCGCGTTTCTATGTGCTCGACAAACACTTCTGCGGTTTGCACGACCTGATCCACATTTTCTTGCTTCCACAGCGAATTCAATACATTGAGGATGTCCTGCGCTTCGCTCCACGCCATTTGGTGAATTAGACGATGACTGTCTTGGCTTCTTAATGCAGGTCCTGACACACCCGATCCCTCTTTTTCTGTTGTCGCTGAGCAAAAAAAATTATGATGCGATGGCCCACCCACGGCTCCTCAGTCGATGACCGTAATAAGTCTATATATCACAGGTGTCGATAAGCGAACATCCCTATTACACCGCATACAGAAGCATTACAGTGTGATATTGATCACATTACCATTGTACCTAATCCACTATTAGTGAAAACTACTTGATGGCAAGAGCCGGCAACAGGGTTGGCAAAGGGATGCAAACTAGTTCGAGGGCCTTTAGTCAAATTCCGACATGATTCTCGTCGACGACCACGTTAATTTACGAAACTCACCGGCCAAAGCTGTTACCGGACATGACCGTAAGATTGATTGCCGTAGCGATCTGTATAGAATCAACCACTGAATGAGTGGGTTTTAAGAATCCGAACAATAGCGGAATCATCGTCTAGCGGTCTAATCTCATAAGGAATTTCTTCGTCGTCCAACTGGCCCAACAGAAATACCGGCACCCGGTCATTATGAATCACCACTACATGATTTACCGGTACCTCGTTCAACAGCCCCAGCGTACGTTGCATGGGTTCTGGAGGTGTTAGCCCCCGGTTGTCAAGGAAATGCTCGGGTCCCTCAATGGGCACGTCCACCACTCGCGCCGCCCCCTGGCTGTTGGATGCTGCACGCGTCGTGGGAACAAAGGTCGTGATAATCAGGCGGCCCGTTTTCTCTTGCCGCACATCGTATCCCTTGCGACGCATATGCGCCATCAGCGGCGCTGGATTAAACGTGGATTTGACAATTAGGCTTTGGCCCGGTTCCAATGCATCCACCGTTTTCATCATCGTGCCAAATAAAGACAATCCTTGTTTAATAATTCCTTTCACCTCAACAACCACTGGTTCCATCGGATGCCTCCTATCATATCGTGCGCAATCTATCCGTGACTATCGTGACACCCCGTTATCGTGATCCCGGTGCCACCGCCGCTCCGTGTTTCTTACTTGTCGACATCCCCAAGCATAATGTCAATGCTGCCTATGGCAGTGATAATATCAGCAACCAAACCGTCCTTACTCATAATCGGTAGCGTTTGCAAATTATAAAAGGACGGCGTTCGTGCCCGCCATCGGTAAGGTTTAGGGCCTCCGTCGGACACCACATAAAAGCCCATTTCGCCTCGAGGGCCTTCGACACCTTGGTACACCTCGCCTGGGGGTACCGTAAAGCCCGTAGTCACCAGTTTAAATTGGTGTATTAAAGCCTCCATATTACCATAAATTTCATGACGTGGGGGCAATGCCACTTTTCTATTGGCCGTCACGTAGTCGCCCTGAGGGGTAATTTTGTCTAGGGCTTGCTCGATAATTTTCATGGATTCCGCCATCTCTTCAAAGCGTACCCAGAATCGGTCATAGGCATCCCCTCCTGTCCGTGTTGGCACCGCAAACTCAAATTCCTCATAATGGGCATAAGGCTCGACTTTGCGCAAGTCAAGTGCTATGCCAGTGGCTCGTAAACTTGGCCCGGTTGCTGACCAGGCCAGACACTGTTCTTGGGTAACTACGGCTACTCCTTGCAATCGCTGGTTGATAAGGGGATTGCCTTCACAAAAATCTCTAAACATCTTGAGCCAACGCGGGAAATCCTTCACGAAATCCCTGGCTTTGGGATGGAAACCTTCAGGCAAATCGTACGCTAGACCGCCAACGCGGAAGTAACTGGGATTCATCCGGACCCCAGTTGTTGACTCAATAAGATCCAAAATGATTTCCCGTTCACGCATCGTATAAAAGAATAGGCTCATAGCCCCCAAATCCATGACATGCGTACCCAGCCAGACAAGGTGGCTGGCCACCCGCGTTAATTCAGAAAACAAAACACGCACGTAATCTGCTCGTTTGGGCACTTCAAGGTCCATCAATTTTTCTACCGCTAATACATAGGCGAGATTGTTGGTCATGGGTGCAAGGTAATCCAAGCGGTCAGTTAACGTCGTGCATTGTTGATAAGTTAAACTTTCTGCACTTTTTTCGAACCCGGTATGCAAGTAGCCGATAATGGGTTCGGCAGCAACGACCCGTTCCCCATCAAGTTCCAGGCGGACCCGCAATACCCCGTGTGTGCTGGGATGTTGTGGTCCGAGGTTAATCATCATCGTTTTTCCATCAATATAACGTTCCGGGTCATCGGCCTCCATTCCTGGCATCTCCTCTCAGTTTGTCGACTGCTGTCCAGTTCTACACTTCTTCACGCATGGGAGGGTTACCTTCCCATGAACTACAACTTGTCAGTTCCCGGTCGCGGGAACTGAGCTAATGCTAGGATCCGCACGATGGGTTTCACGGGCAAAGCTCGCCAACCTGCGTTTGTTGTACCCGTTGATATTTAGGCAAAACTCCCTGGGAAATCATTTCCCGCAATTTTAGGATGCCAAACATCAAAGCTTCGGGATTTGGTGGGCAGCCTGGCACGTATACGTCCACCGGCACGATGTGATCGACGCCTTGGATCGTGGCATAATTATCAAAGATCCCCCCCGACGACGCACATGCACCCATGGCAATCACCCACTTGGGTTCTGGCATCTGTTCCCAAATGGTGCGCAATACCGGAGCCATTTTTTGGGTCACACGTCCAGCCACGATCATCAAATCCGCTTGCCGCGGCGACGCGCGAAAAACCTCGGATCCAAACCGCGCCAGATCATACCGTGAATTGGTTACGCTCATCATCTCTATGGCACAACAAGCTAAACCGAAAGTCGCTGGCCATAACGATGATTTCTGCGCCCAGCGCGCCATCTTCTGCACCGATGTTAGGAAAATGGCTCGCTCCATTTCCTTCTGCGTTATCGGTGACGACATGGACCCAACCTCCTTATCCTCCACAATGGCATACCATGCAGTATCAGTCTTTTTTTCCATTACAGTCTATCAGCGCTGGCAGGCAGGATTTGTGACATACGTCACATCTTAGAACTCGGCGGTTGCGCATAATCCGCTACAATGGTAGCGGATCGTGAAATACTCAAGTCTCGACACGTCAAAAAAAAGGTGCGATGGCATGCGATTACGATTGCAAAACCTTTACACGGGATATTTTGCTCTGGTTATGGGAACTGAAATTGTGTCCATTGCAATGTTATTATACGGCCACATGGTTCTATCGGATCTATTGTGGTGGATCGGGCTGTGTGGTTACCTTGCACTTTGGCTGGCTTATGGAGCTCGTTTGCTGATGTGGCCTCACCGGGTTTGGGCCGACCTTTCTAATCCTGGGACAGCATTTGGGTTCTTTACTATTGTCGCCGCCTCTAATGTCCTTGCCGTGCGCTTTTTATTTGGGCACGAGGTGCTATGGGCAATCATCTTGGGGTGTATTGGCCTCAGTTGCTGGGCGGTGTTGTTCTATGCCATCTTAACTATTTTAATTCTGGGTCCTGCAATCCGTTTGTCAGCAGTTAATGGCGGATGGCTCATCGCCATAGTCGCGGAAGAATCGATCGCCACATTGGCTGCCGCTATGATCACCGCCATTCCCTCATGGGCCAACGGATTATTTTTAGTAGGTCTGACATTTTGGGCGATGGGTGTAATGCTTTACGTCGTATTTATAGGGTTAATCATGGATCGATTATTATTTCAGCGCGTGATGGCCAACGACCTCCAGCCCCCCTATTGGATTAACATGGGAGCTACCGCCATCACGGTGCTCGCAAGCTCCCGGCTCCTTCTCATTTCCCCTCCGGTGCCCATATTAACCACGGTACGACCCTTCCTCGAAGGTATCACTATTGTGTTGTGGGCTTGGGGAACATGGTGGATCCCCTTGCTAATCATTTTGGGACTGTGGAAATATATTCGCGATCGAGAACCCGTCGCTTATCACCCTTCGCAGTGGAGCATCGTCTTTCCCTTGGGAATGTACGCCACCGCCACGACGACCATGGCGCGCATCCATGGCTTTGAGTTGTTGCATTCCGTTGGCGCTCTCTTTATCTGGGTGGGATTTGGCGCTTGGACACTTGTGGCGGGGCTCGCTCTAAGGCAAATGAGTACTACCCGGCATCGCTCGGGTGTTGGCGAAAATAATTCGTAAGTTAGTTACCACGCACCCTGTACATAAATCACACTACGTCCGATCTTAGTCATGTCACCCAAGAAAACTATCCAGGAAATGACGCTATCAAGGCGATGGAACATCTTGCACAACCGATATCCATTCTTGGCATTAATACAACGCCTTTGCCTATCCGGAATCGTGACGCGGAGTCCTGACCAATAACCCAGAAAGTTAGGATACGAAAATCCTGTTCCTTTTACCGGTTATAGACCTGCCGAAGTTGAGAAGGCGCTTGCTATGGCCGTTGCTCGTATTTTGCCGATGTCATGGCCTATGAGGCCGCTGTCCAGTAAAGCACGATAGGACTAAGGCAGGCACTACACTATAAGGTCTATCATTCAGACACTAACAGTTTCATCCTGTCGTGGTGAATCCTACTTACACCCAATGGATGTCCCCAACCTTCGGTCGCTATGGCCCGGTATCACTTACGGTACAAAATCATACGCTCGAACCTTCAGAATCTGCACCATGGTAGATCCGTCTGAGTTAGTTTCCATAACATAAGGCATATTATCGAGTTCCAGTTGTGCCAAAAGAAATCCCGGAACACGGTCATTCCGCACCACCGCCACGTGCCCTATCGGTATTTCCGAAAGCAGTATGAGAGCACGAGCCATAGGCTCTGGAGGCACTAATCCCCGGTTATCCTGATAATGCTCAGGGCTTGCCCATTTGTTATGGTTCCGACCGCCATCTCCATGGATTGTTTGGGCGGCCATTTGCCCGTGGTCGGGCCTCCGAATGATGGGGACATAGGTGTTGTCATCGCGCACCACGGGCTCATGTGAGGTTTTTTGTGCTTCTTTATTGAACTTTGAGGCGGGTTTCTTCCGTCTTAACAAGTTCACTATGGCACCCACATAATCCGGCGTCTTTCTATTCGCGGACGACACATTCCCCAGCCCCTTTCATTAGATCTCAGCGCATCCACCACGCTAGGAAGCCATGGTCACCGTAAAA
>JAJZZP010000121.1 GCA_021797515.1 Bacillota bacterium
CGACAGGGGTTAGCCTGGCACATCCTGTACTAACCGGCCTGTATGTGCAGTAAGGACCCCCAACTCAGGCAACCATTCCAACCATGGTTTGCACAATACAGCGGATTATTCCGAAGAACCAATCAACCAGGATCCTGCTCCGCGAATCCCTTGACCTCAACGGCACACTCGCCACCGCCGATGCGATGCACACCCAGACGGAACTCGCAGCCTCTCTGGTGGAGGGAAAACACGCAGATTATCTGTTCATCGCTCAAGGCACTCAACCCACGTTGGAAGTCGACATTCGCACCCTCAAGCCCGAGGACTTTTCCCCCTCCGGTGGATACTTGGAACAAAGACCACGGGCGCATGAGTATTGAGTGCTATTGGGAACCTATAGACCTAACGCTAGAGATCCTCCAACAGGCTCTTGACCGTCGTGCCTTGCCCGGCGCCAAGGGGTCCAGAGCGGCTCTCGGCGGTCTGGACGCTGCCGCGCCCCGGGCGATACCCTAGCGGTCAGAGCGTGCGGGAGTTCTACCGATGACAACGGCGTTCGTCGATGCCCAGGACCAATATGACAACCATTGGAGCCAAACCCATGCCAAAATGAACGAGCGCCAACACCGATGAGGGCCAGCCCCTGCCATTCCGCCACCTGATACAGGCGTTCTCCGACAAAACCGGGAAACCCTAAATAATGATGGCGGTTCTTTGCTCGTTACCAGACGCACCGTGATTTCGGACAAGGGAAAGAACGTAGCCGTCGATAATGGGTTCATGCGGCTACTAACGATCATCGGGGAGAAATTGTTCACCCCTGGTGCGATTCGCACAACCATGCGGATTGGCAGAACATTTTTACCAGAAAACCAAACACGACCTAAAGCACCCTCACTACTTCCTCATAAATCCCAAGGAATCGGCCGTTGGGAAAAATAATCTCTGTATCGTCGCCTAACATATAGCATCCCACCCCCAAGAAGTCCAGCAAGCACTAACCCCGTCAGGATAGGCTCGGTCTGCGTCCAGCCAATCAGCGGATAAGATGCCGCACTCATGGCATCGCCGGTAGTGCGTAGTATGCCGGTAGCGCGACCCGTGTCGCCCTCCGATCCGTGTTTTTGCACGGTCGCCGTCCAGACTACACTATAGAGATTCACCATACTTCCGAGCAACGCTAAGAACGCCATCATGCTCCAACCACTAGGTGCATCGGTCGTCCCTAGCACGGTCACAATCCCTATGCCATATAGTCCAAGAATATAATTTCTCCGATAAATAACATCAGGGTGACGAAATATCACGATTTGTCCCACCAAATTTCCCAGAACTAAGGCTGCATTTTCTACGCCTAGGGCGCTCGCCCCTAAATGATACCGGATCAGTTCCAGGGGAAGGGCGGCGTTAGACAGGAAAGACGGAACTTGAGATAAGCCTCCGACTATACTGACGGACCATATTCCAAACATGCGCTGTGGGTGGTCGAAACGTCTGGTACTGGTGGCACCATTAGAAGCCGTGCGGCGACAGGGTACAAGCAACGCAACTAAAATCCCCAATGCCAGTGCGATCATGGTGCCTAACCAAAAGGGCATCTGAAATCCATGGGCCGATACCATCCAGCCTCCGATCACCCCTCCTCCCATACCGCCAATCGCCACAGATCCATTAAAAATTGCCAACCGCCGCACACGGTTCGCAGGCGGAACGTTGTGCCCAACTAGCGCCAGCATCGATGTCCAATAAATCCCCGCCGATGCTCCTTGCAATAACCGGAGAAACACCATGTCCCACGGCCCTATTAACAATCCGTATCCAAACGATACGAGAGCCAACAGCCCAAAACTAATAAGAAGACCAGTTTTGCCGCCGCCCCGATCAAACAAATATCCCGCTAATAGTCCAGTTCCGGCCCGGCCTATTGCCCACGCTGAGTACGCGATCCCTAAGACCATCGGGCTAGCACCCATTTTGACAATGGCCAAGGGGGTGTCGACTCCCATCATCAGCGCAATAAAAGCCTGCCCTACACCAATGATAACAACCGTCACCATAACGGATACGGGGGAGCTGTTTTTACGCATTGATCGAAGGTCCACCTAGGTAGCGGGATGCGTTTGAGACCACCGCCGACACAATTCCACCAACGTGGCCACGCCATAGCCATTTGCGCCTAGTCCAGTTTCCTTTTCATCAAAAGTTAAGCCAGCAATATCCAAATGCGCCCATGGTGTTGATCCTGCAAAATGTCCAATAAACAAACCGGCTGAAATCGTTCCACCTGGACGGCCACCACTATTTTTTAAATCCGCGATAGTGCTGTTGTTGAGCTGCGCATACTCGAGGTCATGCGGCATTTCCCATACTGGTTCTTCCATCTGGTCCCCCGCATCGGCCACGACGGTGCTTAATTGTGTATTATTCGAGATTAGTGCCGCACGGATAGCCCCCAACGTAACCACGTTAGATCCGGTCAATGTTGCGATATCCACTATTTCGGACGCACCTTCGCGCAATGCCATCGTGATTGCATCGGCAAGTACCAATCGACCCTCGGCATCTGTGGAAATCACTTCCACGCGCGTTTTGTCCAACATAGTCAGCACATCTCCAGGCCGATATGCCTGTCCGTCTGGGAGGTTTTCTGCTAAGGGCGCCAAACCCATCACGTTAATGGGGTACTCAGATTGGGCCACGACACGCAATGCAGCCATCACGGCAGCCGACCCCGCCATGTCCCCTTTCATCCGACCCATTCCTTCTCGCGGCTTTAGGGAAATACCGCCACTGTCAAATGTAATGCCTTTCCCCACCAGTCCAAGCCAGGGCCCGTTGCCATTGCCGTGATATCGGCCCACCAACAATGCTGGGGGCCGGTTACTGCCGGATCCTACGGCAAGAATGCCTCCGGCCTCCATTGCCAACAATTCGTCTAAGTGATAGACCCGAAAATCTAGCGACGAAGGCGCACCATCTTGGTACAATTCTGCTAGCCGCTCGGGAGGTTTCTCATAAGGCGGCATATTGACCCAATCCCGAGTCCACGATTGCGCCGCCGCAATTCGAGCAAGCATCCGCAGTGTTGGTTGCATATCGGCATCCCCCACAACCGTCACCGTTTGAACAGACGCGAACGAGTCCTGGTAGCGATACAATCCATGCTCCACCCCTGCGATCAAAGACGGCAACACCGCACCGTCTACACCTGCAAGCCATAGACCCAATGCTGAACCACCGCTCTTTGCTGCCATACGCGCCGCCTCGTAATATACAATCCTCCGCAATTTGCGCGCTGGCGGGGCATTGACGAGGATTACTAAATCGTCCCCATGTATAATTGAGGCGTATGATCCCAAAGGGATCTGCGGGACAGGCCTTTCTTCACCCCACAAAGCGCGGCTCCCCATCTCAAAAACCTCGCACGGGATAATCCATATCGACGGAGGCTTACCCGCCATGTGTTCCGTAATCGTCCATGTCCTCATCAGCCATATCCTTCTTTCCTTTTCGTTTAAATTGAGAGACACATGACTATTCTAGCTGGCAAGCCGCAATAGCCGCTCGGGCTAAAATGTCAGTTGCATCGAAAACCTGACGGTCTCCAGTCTGCAGATTCAGGCTATCGCGCGGGAACACCACCGGCGTTTCCGTACACGCCAATACAAGACTATCGGCATCTTGGGCCCACGCCTCTCCCATGGTCTGAACCAACCTTCGGCCCCACGAGTCGTTGGAGCCAGATGATTTGACTCCATTGATAATCGTCGTAATTTCCTGTTGGGTCTTGGGGTCAGGATACACCGCTTGTATACCGTACTCCGCAAACGCTTGATCGTACAATCCATAGTCCCGCGTGGGGGAAGTAGCAACAATGCCTGCCCGAAGGGATCCGTGACGGGCGATTTCCAGGGCCACTAAATCGACTAAATTGAGAACCGGAATCGTGACGCTCGCAACAATCTCTGAATAATAAGCGTGGGTGGTTGTCGACGGGATTGCCAACACTTCCGCTCCGGCTCCGACCAAGCGTTGGGCCACCGCGACTAGCGCTTTCACTGGTGACGGACCACGGTTTGCTAAATGATCCAAACGACTCGGAATAGACCGTTCCGATATCAGCACAACCGAAAGGTGTTCGGCATCGCTACACGCCGGGGTCAATTCGATGCAACGGCGATAAAAATGGGCTCCCGCTAACGGGCCGAGTCCGGCTAATATCCCTAACGTTTTACTCATGATGTGCTACACGGCCTCCTTTGTGGATTCCCATGGCAAGACCTTGAGGAATGTGTCTGCCGGTGTAAAACTTTTTTACTGGTATTGAATTCGTGGATCTACGACGGCATAAAGTAGGTCGGCGAGCAAATTGCCTAAAATGGTTAAAACCCCTACCATAATTACAATGCCTAACAAAATGGGATAATCCCGTTGTTGGGCAGCGTTCCAAAACAGCAGTCCCATCCCAGGATAATCAAAGATGATTTCGATAATCAGAGCCCCACTGAAGAGCCCCGGCAATGACATCCCCATTAGCGTTATGAGGGGAAGTAACGAGTTTTTTAAAGCATGTCGAACCAATATTGCCCTTTCACTCAGGCCTTTCGCTCGAGCAGTTCGAATGTAATCTTGGACCAGAGTCTCAGACATTGACGAACGCATATAACGACCCCATCCAGCCACGGAACCGATAACTAGTACGGAAGCTGGCAGAATTAAATGATCGACATACGATCCAATGGTTGGTTGAGTCAGCAAAGGATTATATAACCCTCCAGAAGGAAACCACCCCAGGGTAATGGAAAAAATAGAAACCATTAGTACGCCAAGCCAAAATGTCGGCATAGCGTAGAGAAAATACAATAGGGCAGTCAACATATGGTCAATGGGTTGATCTCGGTGTGCTGCTTGATATATTCCTACGATAATTGCAATCACATGCGAAATAGCGATCGCAGTCACGACCAAAATTAAGGTTCGCGGCAGATTAATAGCGATAAGGCTGGCTACACTCTGGTGATACGAGTACGCATACCCTAAATTCCCCCGCAGTAGTTGCCCCAACCAAATTCCATATTGCATCCACAAAGGCTTATTTAATCCTAAAGACCGGTTGATCTGAGCGACGAGCGCCGGCGTAGCTTTATCCCCGAGCATAACTACAGCCGGCCCCCCGGGCACCACGTGAATGAGCAAAAAGCTGATGATCGACAGCAACGTCAGTGTGGGAACCGCCTGAAAGAGCCGTGCCACACTATATTTCATCATGATACTTTCCCTCCCCGAAAGCTGGAATCCATACGGGTGTCCAGCGCCGCTCGAAATGCATCCCCAATAAAGCTAATGGAAAGAATTGTCCATAACACGGCTAACCCCGGAGGATATACCAGCCACCATGCATGCTGCGGCAAATACGCCATGGCGTCGGCCAACATGGCTCCCCAATTGGGAATAGGCGGCGGTAGGCCCATTCCCAGGAAACTCAGGCTGGCAATTACGAGCACAGCGTCCGCTATCATAAATGTGGTTGCTACAATCACCGTGCCTAAAATATTGGGCAGCAAATGTTTCCATGCAATGTGTCCAGGTCCAGCTCCTAGGGCCTGAGAGGCTTCGACAAAGAGTCGGCGCTTAAGCGAAAGGACTTCTGCCCGTACTAATCGACTTACCCCATGCCACGACGTGAAAGCGATCAGGAGAATGAGTAGCCCAGGACTGGGTGTAACCAGAGAATCGAGAAAAATCAACAGGAAGAGCCCAGGAATTGAGCGCAATAAATCCACAAAACGCATCATTACTGCATCAACCCAGCCGCCGACATAACCTGCCACCAAACCATAAACAATTCCGATGGCCATGGCGGACACAGCCGCTGCAAAGCCTACCTCCAGGGAGGTTTGCCCTCCCAGCATCAAACGCGCTAACATATTGCGTCCCAAGTTATTGGTACCTAAAGGATACCCTGCAGAAGGTGGTTTCAAAATGGACGTGAGATGCAGGGTGTAAGGACTCGCACGATAGAGTACGGGACCCAAAAATGAGAATCCCGTTAACAGCGTAATCCCGACAATTCCCAGCCAGGCAAGCGGATGGTGCCAAAAGATTCGTCGAAATCGGGATCCCGAGGGCCCGGTTTCTTCGGGCCCCTCGAGATCCAGGTTATCTGCATCTAAACGACTACTTTCAGAATGTACCATATCCGTCGCTTCACTCCTTAAAAATGTCGCCTTCCTAACCTCTTTTCGATTAGTGGCTAATCCACCAATATTGGGGAGAGATCGATTCAGTAAAGCTATTGGCTGAAGAACGTACGCCATGCACAGTGTTTTCCACTTCTCCAAGACCTTCTGGCACCGGCATCCACAAGTTTGGTAAATGATGAGCTGCAAATAATTGGTAATTATCCAAGGCCTTTTGTGAAGAGGCCACAGACGGTTGCGGTGAATGAGTGGCGGCAATCAAGGAATCCATGGCCTGATTAGAGTATCCATAGAAGTTATATCCGCCATTACTGGCGTACATCCCGCCCCCCGTCGGATAACTTCCTCCATAACTCCACCCGAGACCGGTTTGAATTTCCCACTTTGTAGGTTGATGGTGATATTGCAACATCGTTGCAAATGGTAGAGGACTAAGCGAAACTTTGATGCCTTCCTTGGCCCAGTCTTGCTGCATAATTTGCACCATGGCCAAAGTGGTGCTACTGCCCGCATTGTACTCCATGTTAAAGGACAATTGTTGACCCTTGCTGTTGGTCATGACATTGTTGACCAAATGCCATCCATTTTTGTTCAGCAACTGAATCCCCGCCTTAATATTAAAGGGGTAGAGAGGGTGGCTCAATTGTGGGGCTAGAAACGTTTTAGGATGCAATGGCACCGGACCGGTTCCGGGTACCCCCATCCCATTATAGAGTGCCTGGATAATGGACTGCTGATCAATACCCATTTGCATGGCCTGACGTACCGGCAATTGACGCAGAATAGTGCCCACACTGGGGCTTCGAAAGTTCAAAATGGTGCGGTCAATGCTATAGTTGTAGGATGTGTTGAGAGTGTCGTTCGTTAACTGGCTGCGCACACTGTACATTGACAAGGGCAAATACCCCACTTGCACCGTTCCTGTTTTTAACCCGTTAACCTCAGAGGTTTCCGACGTCTGATACGCCAACACAAACTTATTAATATAAGGCTTATGCCCGTCGTAGTGCGAGTTGGGTGTAAAAGTCCACGACACGTTTTGAATGGCGTTGGTCAGACGAAATGGCCCGTCAACCACTTTAAAGAAGTTTACGTTATTGCCGTTACTGGCTAAATAACTCAATTCTTGATCGAGGTTGTTCGGATGCAGATCCCATGCTTGGGCCGGAAGTGGCATAAAATCACCCAACCCATTGTATTCAAACCACACTTGGTTGACGGGATTCGTCAAGGTGATTTGGAACTCATGGGCATTGATGACCTGAAAACTCTTAATGAGTTGTGGCACTCCTCCTGATCCTGCGCCTGCATAAGGCCATGGTGCCGGTGCGTTAGAGGAACTAGCGGCTTGAATGAGTTTCCAGGTAAATTGAACATCTTGTGCGGTGACTGGGGCACCATCAGACCAATACCACTTAGGATTCATTTTCACGGTATAGACTGTGCCTGCCTTGTTCCACGAAATCGCACTTGCGATACTCCGCGAAAAGTCGATGGTGCCGTTGGGCGCAATGTGGAATAGCCCTTTATACATCAAACTTGCCGCCCAAGCATCGTACAAACTGTTATACGCCACCGGTCGCAAGGGCTGATACCAGTTAATCGCCACTAACGGTCCTAGTGCTTGGATAATAGTGCCGCCGTGAACCGGTTGGGATACGTTGGATTTAGTCGTGGGTTGTGCTGCATTGGGTGTCCCACATCCCGCTAATATAATAGGGGCAATGCCGAGCGCCGTTCCCAATACAATCGCAGGGGTACGGCGGCGAATTCTTTCCATGATTGATACCTCCTAATCTAGGGTGTGTTCTGGGTGGAAACCTTAAGATGTTTTTCCGGGTCTATGGCGCAGCATTTTTTACTAATGCCTCACGGCAACGTCCACCTGATCAATCAACAATGGCGGGAATTTACCAGGTGCCGCCTGCATCATTCCTTGGGTTGCCCAAGTGACCTCTTGGCCTACTTCCAATAGCTGATGAGACAATGCGTCGAATACGTTTACGCTAACAACCGCATTTTTCACACGCCCCGTGACGAACCCGTGGTCGACGTAATACAAGTCACTCGCATTACCAGAAATGTCTCCACGCAATGGGTTGGTCGGACGTCCACCAATCCACCCGTTTAATATCAACAAACGAGGAAAACGAGTAAGCATCTCGGCAAGAGGTGCCATACCAGGGCTAATCACCAAATTGGCTGGCAACGACATAGGCAAGGCATTAGGCGATGCACGGTATCCCATTCCGAGAGGCTCGAAGCCTAGGCGTCTAGCAGCATCTCGGTCCAAAACAAAATTCTTTAAGACGCCTTGCTCAATTAACGGCCATGTACCTGTAGCTGTACCCTCGTCGTCAAACGGTCCCGTCCGCGGCCCGTCAGGAATGACCGCATCACTTAAAATGCTTAACAAAGAAGACAGAACAGGTTGCTCGCGTTGGTCCTCCCATGGGGAATTTCCTGCTATTAGCGCTGGACCTGATAATCGGGCCAGAACAGATGCTAACAAGCCCATCGTCACAGGTGGTAAAAACACGATCGGATACTTGCCGCTGTCCACAGATTGGAGATTTTGGCCCCAAAGAAAGCGTTTCGCAAGATCCTGGCCTACCTGATTGACATCGGGAATAGCATCAGCCCCCAATCGCGTCTCGGCAATTCCATGAAAATCGGTACCGCTTACTTTTCGTCCTCCTGCAGATACATCCCAATAACCATGTGTCCATGCCGCATGTCCTCCAGTGGAGTTGGACAAGTTTGTAGCCGTTTCATGGTAGGCTACCATAACCGACGGGCGGAATTCGTGGTCCAGATTTTCTAAGTCGTCATAAAGAGCAGACGCGGCATCGTAGATTTGTTGAAACATTGCAGAACACCACTGCGATTCGGCTACGGGCACCTTTCTAGAACTAATGACTGGTTCATCCATTTTCGTCTCCGGGCCGTGAGACGCCGCAATCATAGCCTCTTGCTTAAGCTGAATCCATGGCTGGGTCCGAGAAGTGGCGTAGCCTAATCGCCCCTCTTTAACGACTCGTACGGCTCGTACTTTCTCAGACCCGTGGCGCACCATAGGGTTTTGACCACCCTTGATTTCGACAGACCACACTTGACGATGAATGTCCGTTGCATCACCGATTTCCCCGTTCCTCCAGGTTACCTGGTCAAGCGGTCGTGGCTCTTTAGCAAATCCCATCATCGGTTACGCCCTCCCACTAAACACCGTTCAATTCGCAGAGATGGTGCGTGATGGCTTACTGGTAATGGCATTTGTCCAGCCTTTCCGCATCCGCCTCCTCCTTCATAACGTGTAAAATCGTTGCCCACTGCAGTAATCTGAGCTAGTGTACTAAACACGTTTCCGGTTAATACTGCGTTTCGCAAGGGTCGAGTAATTTGCCCGTTTTCGATCAGGTACGCTTCTGCCGCCAAAAAGGTAAAAAGTTCCCCATTGGTTTGTCCACCGTGACTTCCTTTAGCGTAAATCCCCTTTTCAATCCCCTGGAATAAGTCCTCAAAAGATGTGTTTCCGGGAGCAATTACGGTGTTGCGCATACGTACAATTGGTGGAAAACGGTAATGTAGGGCACGCGCATTTCCTGTGGGAAGTTCGCCCAATTGAGCTGCTGTTTCACGAGAATGCAAACGTCCTACCAGGATCCCATCTTTGATCAGATCGATATCGGTAGCCGGAATTCCTTCATCGTCCACTGGTAGGTATCCTCGGCTGCCCAAGTCTCGCCCCGTGTCGTAGATATGAAGATTAGCTGGCCCAAAATGTCTTCCAATTTGCATCTCAGCAAGGAGTCCAGGGTCGCCGACTTGGCCGTCGGCTTCACTCAGATGCCCAAACGCCTCATGAGCAAAGACACCCGCAAGATGAGGATCTACCACTACTGTGTATTCGCCTCCCACAATTTCTGGAGCATCCAGCAATGCTACCGCGGTGACCGCGGCCTCACAGACGGCGTCATCCAAACCGCGGACCACCCCAAAATCATTAGAGGAACCAAAAGATACCCCGCGTTGAGCGATTCCGGTCCGGTCGCGCGCGATTACCAAAATATTGCCCCCTAAATCAAGTTTTTCTTGTTCAATGGCTGTCCCCCGGTTGTTGACGAACCACAGATGGCGATATCTGTCGAAATATCTCCCAGTAGTAGATTTGATTAATGGATGGATGCTTCGAGCCACCTCAGCATAATGGAGTAGCAATGCCACTTTATTCTCCAATGACACCGCCAATGGGTCTTCTCTGGTTTCCAAACGTTGGATCATGCGCACCGGTCGGGTGTCTGCCATGCGGAACGGACTTGCCTGACCCTGTCCCCATTTTGCGAGTAAAATTGCTTCGTCCACATGACGACCTATGTCGTCCCATCCATCAAAGTGCACAAATCCTACAACGCCGTTGGCAAATACCCGCACATTGCCTCCTACATCCACCACATGCGTTTGATGAAGAACACGGTCATTTAAGGTATCAATCTGGGATGTCTCATTAAATTCGAGACGAATCTCGACTTCGTCCACATCCGCCCGCGCCGCAAACGCATTTAACGATGATAGGATGCCCTCATCGACTGGATGTCTAACCGACATGTTCTCGCCTCCCTCTGCCTTGACTCCTTTGACTACCCAAAGACATCCTGCATGTTTATACAGTGGGTATTGGCATGTGTTTCTGTGCCAATACTGATTTTCCTCCTCGAAATACAGGATTGCTTTTTAATCGAATCTTGCCCGACATCAAAGGTGCAAGGACGTATTACTTAGACGTAGACCGCCAACATGGCCCAAGCTGGTTTCGCGGTGTCGTTAAACTGGTCCGCTGTTAAACTTCATCCCGGGGCCTGGGCTTCCATCTCATCGATTCCGCGAAACCCCTTTTTGGCCATCGCCGGGGATTTACACCTGGGTTGGGTAATTCCGATCACCATTATTGGACCGTTTGTGACGGGGTATATCTATCAAGGGGCGGGCAGTCGAGTACTGTTGGCGATCTCACGCAGCGGTTTTGTGAGCGCCAAATTGCGTGAGATCTCCGAGGAGTATGCCATTCCCCTGTGGGCTCTGGCAGCCCTGGCAATTATCGGGGCGCTATTAGCTTTCGTATCAGCGCCATTTCCGACCATTTACAGCTTGATAAGTGACGCGGTGGTGGCCGGTTATCTTGGTCTGGCGACAAACCCGGTTGTCATGTTCACCCTGCGGAAGAATGGCCGAAAGCCGAAGTCCGCCATTTGGGGAGGCTCGACCTTCGCTGTTCTAGCCTTTGCTTCGGTCTCGTTAATCGTCTATTGGAGCGGTTGGCCATCAGTGCCTTATGCGGTGGCGTTGATTACCATTGGGTCTCTGATATTCGGCATTATCTACAAGGTAAAGCATCACTTCCGCAATGCGGTATGGTATATGGCGTAACATTGTGTTTTTAACCCTCATGACCTATATCGGTGGTGTGGGCGCTAAAAGCGTTGTCAACATTGACTTGGGCAGTTTAATTGTGGTGCTGGTGTCGGTTCTCGGGTTTCTTCCCTGGGGAGTCGCTGCCCGGATGGGACAATCGGAGATGGATCAGGCACACCAGCAAAATGGCATCATCATAGGACAAAGCCAAGCGAGCCCGTGACATGGGGCTGACCAAGGCTGCGGTTGTTTAGCAGTGGGGGATATTTTTTCCCCCACTGCCTTATAAGGAGGCAGATACTATGAAGACAGCAGACGAGTATGTAGAGAGTCTTCGCCAACTCAACCCCGAAGTGTATTTTATGGGGGAACGGATTAAGAATGTGGTTGACCATCCCGCTTTTCGCCCTCACATTAACTCGGCGTCCGTGACGTACAAGATAGCACACATGGCGGAGCATCGGGATATTGCTACCGCGACGTCACACCTGACTGGCGAACGCATCAATCGATGGACCCATATCCCCCAAACTCAGGAAGACTTGGTGAATAAGGTTAAAATGCTGCGAATTGCGGGTCAGATTACGGGAACTTGTTTTCAGCGCTGCGTAGGGATGGATGCGTTAATCTCGCTCTATTCGATAACGCACGACATGGATCGGGAACTCAACACATCGTATCACGAGAGATTTCGCCAATTTCTGATTCGCACCCAGCAAGAGGATTTGATGACTGACGGCGCAATGACTGATCCCAAAGGGGACCGATCCAAGCGCCCGTCGGAACAGCACGATCCGGATCTCTTTGTCCGCGTGGTAGAGCGGCGACCCGATGGCATTGTGGTGCGCGGGGCCAAAATGCATCAGACTGGCGCGACCAATTCGCATCAAATATTGGTATTGCCCGGTCAGTCGATGACAGAATCTGACCGTGACTATGCCATTGCATTTGCCACGCCGGTGAATGCACCCGGCGTGATTTTTGTGTTTGGGCGCCAAGTGAACGATAGTCGAAAATGGGAAGGGCGTTTGGATCAGGGAAACCCCCGCTACGGCAGTGTTGGTGGAGAGTCGCTCATTATTTTCGATAACGTGTTTGTTCCCTGGGAACAGGTTTTTCTTTGTGGTGAAACCGAGTATACAGGGACGCTAGTGGATCGCTTTGCCTCGTATCACCGGCAAAACTATGGCGCTTGCAAATCGGGGAATCTAGATGTGCTTATTGGAGCTGCCACCAGTGTTGCTGATATGCAAGGCACGCTCAAGGCGTCCCATGTAAAAGACAAATTGGGCGAGATGGCGCATCTCGCGGAGACTATGTATAGCGGGGCCCTGGCTTGTTCGTTTCATTCCTCTACGTTGGAAAGCGGTGTGGCCTTTGTGGACCCGTTGTTGGCCAGCACCTCGAAGCTTAACACGGCCCGGTATTACCCTGAAGTCACAAAACTGGCTCAAGATATTGCTGGCGGCTTCGTGGCCACAATGCCCGGAGAGCAAGAGCTCGATAACCCTCGGGTTGGCCACTTTGTGAAGAAGTATTATCAAACCAAGGCGAACACGGATCCGGTGGAACGGATGCGCATGGGACGCCTGATGGAAAACATGACCGGGGCCACCTCCATGATCGAGTGTATGCATGGGGCGGGGTCGCCGCAGGCTCAAAAGGTCGTTGTGCAACGCACCATTAACTGGCAGCAGAAACGGGAGCTTGCCCATAAAATCATTCATGCGGATCCATTTGCTGACGATGAATGAGTGAAGAGGGAAAAACTCAGCAAGCGGGAGGCGCAACAGTGGAGACTCAAGATGTGGTTATTGTCGGTGCGGGTTTGGTCGGGCTGTCCGTCGCTTATCATTTGGCGACTAAAGGAGTAACCCGGGTGGTAGTGTTGGATCGGGAATCCATGTGGGCCAACGGGTCGTCGGGACGAAGTGCCGGAGGAGTTCGGTTGGAATTCTCACATCCCAGCAGCATCAAGTTTTCCCAGTACGGTTTGGATGTGATTCGTGATTTCGAAGGAACTTTTGGCATGTCAGCGTCATTCAACCCCTGTGGATACTTGTTTTTAACCAAGGATTCCAACCGTTGGGAAAAAATGCGAGAACTGGCTTCGATGCAGCAATCCTTAAACGTTCCCGTCGAGGTACTGTCTCGGGAGGAGATAGGGCGGCGGTTTAGCTATATTGATATGCCGGATCTAATTGGGGGAACATTTTGCGGAGAAGATGGGGTTGCGGATCCGGGAACGGTCGCCTATGGTTTTGCACGGCGGGCCCAAGAACTAGGGGTGGAGATTCGCCTGGGTACGGAAGTGACGGGTATTACCGTGGAGCACGGGAGGATAGCAGGGGTTCTGACGACAGGAGGCCCCATTCGAAGTGCTTGCGTTGTCAACGCAGCGGGCCCTTTGGCCAGGAGAATAGGGGCTATGGCGGGCGTCGACATCCCGGTTTTTCCGTATCGCCGGAGCATTTATGTCACAGAGGCCTTTGATGGGCTGCCGGCAGAAATGCCTATGACCTTAGAATTTGAAACGACGTCATATATTCGGCGGGAAGGGCAATCCATACTCATGGGCATGTCCGATCCCAGCGAGCCCAGTAGCGAGAATATCGAAACCGACAGGGAGTCATTAGAAAAACTCATCACGACTGTGCTGTCATGGGTACCCGGTTTGGAGAAAGCGTCTATCATGCGAGGATGGGCAGGCCTCTATGAAGTGTCTCCCGATGATTCAGCCATCATTGGTGAGGTTGAAACGCGACCGGGGTTTTATTGCGCTAACGGTTTTAGTGGCCATGGATTTATGCATTCGCCGGCGGCTGGCCGAGTCATTGCTGAACTCATTGCCGGGGAGTCTCCGTTTGTTGATATCACGCCGTTTAAATTAGAGCGTTTTCGAAACCAGCGAGAAACCCCGGAGTCATTTGTTATTTGAACCCAATGCCCGCGGCGGCGGGTCCCCGGTGGCGCATTTTGGGGGGCATGCCCGTCATAATTTCTTTGACGAGACTTATCGCAAATTATGGGTTTATCTTACACTTCAACACTGTGGGAAGCAACTGGGGGGTCGCCCGACCTCACGAGTTTGCGTTGGCTACCATCCAATTGCTCCCGCTCGGGGAACCCCTGTGAGGCCGCAGTCTCCACGGATTGACGAACCAAGGGCCCTCAATGTTCCCTGTTTAGGGTTAAGCGCAGAAGCCCCGTATTTCCATCTTAAATAGAACCATTAGAATCATCATGCTTCAGAACTGATTGGACTGCCTCCTGCTTGTGCTATCGCGTGGGGGGACGAGTGGCACCCAACAGCGGCGTGTCGAATCGTTCACCGAATGCTTCCAGAGTTTGTTGGGCTTTTTCATAACCCGCATCGGCATGTCGGACTACACCGATTCCTGGGTCGTTCCAAAGGACCCGGGCCAGACGTTCTGCGCTGTCTTCGGACCCGTCGGCCACGGTGTTGGCACCCGCGTGCAGTGAATAGCCGATGCCGGTACCGCCCCCGTGATGAAATGCGACCCAATGGGCCCCTGACGCCACGTTGAGCAATGCGTTTAAGATGGGCCAGTCGGCGATGGCATCCGACCCATCTAGCATGGCTTCGGTTTCGCGATAGGGTGAGGCTACCGACCCGGTGTCATGATGATCGCGGCCAAACACGATCGGTGCTTCCAGTTCCCCGTGCGCTACCATCTCATTGACTTGGAGTCCGAAGGTGTCGCGCTCGCCTTGTCCCATATAGGCGATACGGGCTGGCAACCCTTGAAAATGAATGTATTTACGCGCCAGCGTAAACCATCGCCGCAGAAGCGGATTTTCGCCGAAAAGGGACAAGGCGAGATCGTCCAGCCGATAAATGTCCTCGGGTTTTCCCGAAAGAGCGGCCCAGCGAAACGGACCCTTTCCTTGGCTAAACAATTCGCGTAGGTACGCGGGCACGTAGCCCGGAATGTCAAAAGCATCCGCGACCCCCTGGTCCCACGCTTCCCGACGAATGTTGTTGCCATAGTCAAACGTCAGTGCCCCGCGGCCTTGAAGGATGAGCAGACGGCGGACATGTTCAGCAATGGATGCCCGCGAACGGCGTAAATATTCCGCAGGATCTTGTGTTCGGAGTATCGCCGCTTGGGCAACCGTGTATCCATCGGGAATGTACCCTACCAGCGGATCGTGCGCGGCGGTCTGATCGGACAAGACATCTGGCACAACGCTCTGTTGGATGAGATAGTCTAACAGCGCATTAGCATGGCACTGAACCCCAATGGTGCAGGATTCCCCGGTGGCCTTGGCCTGTAACGCCCGGCTGACTGCTGCTGAAATGCTGGTGAAGCTGAGGTCAAGATAACCGGAGTCAATGCGACGCTGGATGCGTTCTGGATCCACTTCGCTAATCAGTGCAACGCCGTCCAACATTTTGGCTGCCAAGGGCTGGGCGCCGCCCATCCCGCCCAGCCCAGCCGACACATAGAGGCGGCCCTGGAGGTTGTCTGTGCCGAAGTGCTGTGCCGCGAGGGCGACCAAGGTTTGAAAGGTACCTTGGATGACTCCCTGGCTGCCAATGTAAATCCACGATCCCGCCGTCATTTGCCCAAACATCGTCAGCCCGAGATCTTCCAACCGGTTAAACTCTTCCAGAGTGGCCCACTTTCCGACGAGATTGCTGTTGGCGATTAAAACCCGCGGGGATACGGGCTGAGTGCGAAATACCGCCACGGGCTTACCGGATTGAATCAGCAACGTTTCATCGTTTTCCAGCCGCAGTAGCGTCTGCACAATCTTGTCATATGCCGCCCAGGACCGCGCGGCTCGACCGCGCCCTCCATACACAATTAACTGGGCGGGGTTTTCCCCGACTGCCGGATCTAAGTTATTCATCAGCATCCGGAGCGCGCCTTCTTGTCCCCATCCCCGACAATGTAGCATGGCACCGCGCGGCGCTTCAATATGATCGTGTTGGAACCAATTCATGAGTAAAACCTCCTCGTAATGATTTGTCAGATATCTGGATCTTCGTGCTGCACCGCATACCCCACATGGCCCCCTAAACGGGTCCTTTGTCCACGGAATTAGAGCCGGGTGCTGAAGGTCGATACCACTGAAGTTGGTCCAGTATGACATCACGACCTGGCGCACGCCTTTATGCACGAGGGGCCGCCCTGCGCATTTCTTCACACACACCGGCCCGGTGGTGACTATCCCTATGTCCGTGATCACGCGCCCGTCCAGCAAGCCGTGCAGGCAATGAGGCGATACCGTCAGCTAGGAAAAGATTGCGCGGGTGGCAGGCCTATTGGGTCTGGAGCGTGGCCACCCAATTCATCGCAACGGCCGCCCGCAATACGAAATGGGCGGCGATCGTCTCGGGTCCCATCCCAATGACCGCCTGACATGTGGCCCCATTCGGGCGAGGACCTCGGCCACTTCGTTTGACGGCCTCGTCGAGGCTGCCTCAATAGGCGGGAGGCGCTCCCTCCCAATCGCAAAAGGTGCGTGCCAGTACCCACCGCATTCCCGCGTGATGCGCGGATAGGATGATGGCCGACTATTGTCGAGCCCAGAACCGTGAATGTAAAAGAATTCGGCTGGTGTGGCCATTCCCGATGGGAGCATTTCTATAACGGCCCGTTTGCTGTCAAGATACGGGGCCTGCGGCGCGAGATGGGGAGTGATGGGGTACAGAGCCTGATCCCCCCGGTGGAGAAAAGGCTGATCGGTACCACGTTCCCGTGCCCAGTGCTGAGATGGATACTCGGTGGCTATCGTGTGACGTTCGCCCACCGCAACGATCCGCCCAGTCTCCTCGTTGTCAATTACCGCCCCGTCTTGCTTCAGTTGGTCCGCTGTACAGCCATAGGCCGAATTATAGCGACGCCACATCCGGAGCCACCTCCTCTAAGACTTGGTCGAGATGTTTCATGGTGTCGTGGAGGATATCCGCAGCCACCGCGAGATCCTCTGGTCGACTATATTCATCGGGACAATGGCTTTTGCCGTGGATGCTGCGGATGAATAACATACCGGTAGGCGCTACGCGGGTCATGTGGGTCGCATCGTGTCCGGCCCAACTGGCGACAGTTAGCGGCGTCAGATGATGAGCTCGAACCTGTTGGACCAAGAGGTTGCGGACTGCCGGCGAGAGTGTTTCGGGTGCCTGGTCCAAGATATTGTCGACCGACAGGGCGATGTGCCGCTGGGACATATGGGCGGTTAATTGTTGATGATAACGCTGAGCCCCGGCGTGAAGTTGTTCGAGGTCGGTTGAGCGCAGTTCCACGATGAAGTCGACCCGGGAGGGCACAATATTGATGGCATTGGGGTAAACCTGAACTTGTCCAATCGTTCCGACCATCCAATCGGCCCAAGGCATTTGAAGCAGGGTTTCAAAGAGGGAAATGGCGTCGGCGAAAGCATCAAGCGCGTCTTTTCGATCGCCCATTCGCGTGGTGCCCGCGTGATTTTGTTCGCCCGTTAGCGTCACATGATCGCGGTAGATACCCGTGATGCGATCTACTACGCCAATCGGCAGATTGGCATCATCCAGTCGCCCGCTTTGTTCCACATGGGGCTCGATGAAGACCGCGACTTCAGAGGGGTTTAGGGTGTCACAGCTCCTCAAATCACCCCCGACGCGCACCAGCGCGTCTTGCAACGGTTCGCCGGAAGCACTATGGTGTTCCAGCAGATCAGCAGCGGAAAGGCGCCCAGTATATAACCGGCTTCCCAAGGTAGACAGGCCAAAGGAATTTGGTTCCTCGCCCGTAAAGGCGACCACGGCTAGCGGGTGGTGATTGCGATATCCCGTCTCGTGGAGGGTTTGGATGGCTTCCAAACTCACTAGTACCCCCGCGGCGCCGTCATAGGCGCCGCCATGTGGCACCGTGTCCAAGTGGGACCCCACCACGAGGAGTTTGGTGTGAGAATCTCTTCCGGGCAAAATGCCCCATTGATTGCCGGCGGCGTCCACTCGATAGTTGAGACCTGCTGCGACGATTTCCTGGCGAAGGGCTTCACGCGCTACGAGATCAGCCTCACTGCCAAAGGGACGGGTAATTCCTCCTGTGGGATCGGCGCCAATTGCCGCCAACACGTGGATGCGTCGGTGAATCCGTGAGGCATCAATACCTAATTGCACGAAATATAACTCCCTTCTGATTCACTTTACATATTTGTCTAGGGGCGATATACGCGATGCCGAGTTTCATATTCCTCAAGCGCCTCCAGTCGTGTCTGGATATTAGGAGTTGCGGCAGCGGCTTCTCGGACAAGATAATTGATAAACACCATAACAGCCGCATATGAGTCAAAAAGTGAGGCACGCGCGACGGGAACTACAGCTACCGGTCGGGCTACTGCATCTGCCGGTGACTGAGTGCGGTCCGTGATCGCGGCAATGGGTGTGGCCCAATGAGCGACATCCGACAACCAGTCCAAGAGCACCGTTGAATAGCGCGGGAACACAAATGCTAGGACTGACGTGTCTGGTTGCGCATGTGATGCTAGAGCGCTCCAGACGGGAGTATCTGGTGTCGCACATTCAACACCGTCCCGCACTTTGCTCAGAAAATATGCGGCGTAGGGGATTAGCGTCGCGGAAGCGCGAGCCCCGGCCAGAACGAGACGACGAGACCGGAGGACAAATTGCACCAATGCCTGGCTTGTAGCACTCTCATATAGGGACGGCAATAGTTCCAGATTGGTTATTTCTTCGACAACCAAGGGGTCTGCATCTGCTTGCGTAAGGCGGTACAGATACCGAGTTCGGTCCGGAGCTTTCCATTCTTCCCGGACCAGATCTTGCAAGGTGCGCACGAAATCGGCAAAACCGGTAAATCCCAATCCCATGCAAAATCGCGACACTGTCGATTGACTAACGGCACAAGCGTCGGCCAACTCGACCGCAGACATTAATGAGACATCGCGCCAGTGATTGGTTATATATTGCGCAATTTGTCCAAATGCGCTGGATGAAGCACTCTGTTCGAGAACTAGAGTCTGAAGCTCCTCTAATGTGTTTGCCACAGTGGTCACCTCAAAGGCTCAAATTAACAGCCGGAGCATGATATCATTCACAGCCAGATGAAATCATGCGACTTACCCTTCTCTGTTTACGAGCTAACAGTTCCTTGAATTTGATATTATCACATCAAAAATAAGGATACGAGTGTTTTGCGCTTTTTTGTGAAAGTTGGCATATAGGGTTGAAGTCATTCATTATGCATGTTATGATTCGCACAACACAATGCATCTCGATGATGAACAGAAGAGTTTATTGCGACATGTCAAGTGACAAGAATGATATTTGGGGGGAAGGTATTGTGGTCAACAAATCCATGGGAATTATCTCCGCAATTGCTCTTGGAGCACTTCTCGCTGGTTGTGGAACGCAGTCGTCGCCCGCTTCTGCGTCAAAAACTGCGTCTGTGTCAGACGCTACCCTGACAGTTACCTGGAGTAATAATCCACAGACTATCGATCCACGGAAAATCTATGACGGAGAGGATTGGAACATCGGGCGTGCGCTCTATGTCGGACTCTATTCGATCGATGCGCAAGGTCATCTGACTCCGATGATCGCACAAGCTCAGCCTACTATTTCTGATCATGGGTTAGTATATACTATTCAGCTCAATCCCAAAGCGACGTGGTCTAATGGGCAACCGATTACTGCTGAAGACTTCGTTTACTCGCTGCGTACGGAGCTCTCGCCTAAATTTCAATCCCCTGACACCTACCTTTGGTGGATGATCCAGGGCGCAAACGCATATGAGGCAGGTACATCTACATCGTTGGGGATTAAGGCTTTAAATGCACACACGTTGCAGTATACCCTGAGTACACCCTATTCGGCGTTTCCTTATGTCTTGGGTGTCCCTGCCGCGTTCCCAATTGACCCTTCTGCAGCGAGCAAAGTAGCTACGGATCCTATTACCGATGGGCCCTATGTAGTGGGACAATGGAAAGTTGGACAAGACATGATCCTCAATCAAAATCCACATTATTTCCGACACCATAATTACCCCAAGCACTTGAAATTTGACTTCAATGTTGATCCATCGGTGGGAATTTTAAGGGTCGAGGATGGTCAGGCCAGTTTGGTTGGGGATGGCATTCCGTCAGCTAATTATGAACAACTACGGGCTGATCCTCAATACGCTAAGAACATCACATCCGGATATCAACCGGCCGTCATTTTATTGGCTCTTAATGAGCGGGTGAAGCCGTTTAATAACCTTTTGGTACGACAAGCGGTTCAAATGGCGATCAATAAGCGACACCTGGTGCAGCTTCTCAATGGACGGGCGAAGGTAGCTACTGGATTGTTGCCTCCGTCTCTACCGGGATTCGGATCGAACATCCCCAATCCCTATCCGTATAATCCCACGAAAGCTAAAGAGCTTTTGCGAGAAGCAGGCTATCCGCACGGTTTTTCTACAACGTTGGGTTTAGCCAGCGAGGAAACAGGAAGCACTCAGATAGAAACCGAAGTAGAAGCGGACTTGAAGGCCATTGGCATTCAGGTGACAGCCAAACCGTTGCCGACGGAGTCCTCGGCGCAAGCTAAAATGCCCATGATGACCTACAGCTGGTATATGGATTATCCTGACCCTGCCGACTTTGTAAGTGGATTCTTGACCTCCCCCGCAGTGGTTGGGGGATCAAATCCGGCATTTCTCAATGATCCGGTACTGGACAAGATGGAAACTCAAGCATCGACTATGCCGCTCGGAGCTGCTCGTACGGCACTGTACAAGAAAATCGATAATCGGGCAATGCAGGACGCGGCTTATGTTCCGCTATTTTACCCTGAACTAACTTATTTGCACTCGGGCAACGTACACGGATTCACGTATCCATCGGTCTACTTTCCGGTTATTTACAGCCATCTTACACTATCCGGAAACTGAGATCGCGTTGTCGTTGGTTTATTCACAGCTGACCGGTGTCTCATAGAGGATTTTGATCTGCGGTGGGCAATGACCTACACAAGGTCGTAGTCCTAGTTTTTGGTAGGGGGAGACGCGGTGAGTACGGCAATTCCGGAAATACCAGAAGCGCCTCAATCGCGCCGGCGTTTAGTTCCGCGCCGACGTCGCGCTTACATCACCTTGGGAGTATCGGCAACCCTATTTCTTCTCATTGTCGCGGTGGCAGTCTTTGCGCCGGCAATTGCACCGCACAATCCAGATCGTTTGTTTCCCAATGGACTTACGCCATCAGGTAATCCGTTAGGGTCTACGGCCGAGTTCCCGTTGGGGACAGATCAGTTTGGTCGTGATGAACTTAGCCGTCTGCTCTGGGGTGGGCGGCCTGCTCTCTTAATCAGCACGTTAGCTAGTGTCTTTTCTTCAGTCGTAGGAATCACGCTAGGAACTGCAGCTGGATATTTTGGGGGCTGGATCGATACCGTGATATCGCGCTTTGTAAACATTCTCATGAGTTTTCCTTTAACTCTGTTTGCTGTGGCCATTGTCTTGATTGTTTCGCCGAGTGTGACCAATCTTATTGTCATTATCGCAGCAATTTATTGGACGTACACGGCACGCCTTGTTCGCGCGGAAGTACTTACTTTGCGTGAGCAGGAGTTCATCTCGGCAGCTCAAGCCATTGGTTGTTCACCGTGGCGACTGATGGTTCGTCACTTGATGCCTAACGTACTAGACACAGTTATTGTGCGTTCCGTATTGACGATGGCTCAAGTGTTCCTATTGGAATCCGGACTCAGTTACTTGGGTGTGGGAGTTCAGCCACCAACTCCCGATTGGGGCCTTATGATTGCACAGTCTCAAAATTATTACGGTGTCGACCCGGGATTAATAATCTATCCAGGATTGGCCATCGTGATTACGGTGATGACTGTCACGCAATTGGGAGAAAGCTACCGTGCGCTTAAAAGGAGGGCATAACTGATGATTCGCCACATTTTAACGCGGCTAATGTGGTCTTTGTTTGACCTCCTTGTTATTGTAACGATTGCTTTCGCTCTTACCTATCTTTTGCCGGGAGATCCTGCACGTACTATCGCTGGACCTCATGCCAGTGTAGCCGATGTTTTGCGTATTCGCCGTCAGCTAGGCTTGGATGCACCGCTTTATGTGCAGTACGGCCGCTATCTCTGGAATTTGGTACATCTGAATCTTGGAATTTCCATCGAATTTGGGACCCCCGTACTGGGAGACATTTTAGCGAAATTTCCTGCCACGGCTCTGTTAGCTATTTCAGGTGTTGTCTGGGAGTTGATTTTGGGGTTGCCGTTAGGGGTGATGTCTGCTATCCGGCGAGAAGGTGTGTTGGATAAAATGAGTAGTGTCGCCAGCATGGCAGCTATTGCGATGCCTCAATTTTGGGTGGGAATTATTCTGTTGTTTGTGCTGGCATTCAAATTGCAGTGGTTTCCATTGGGTGGGTACGGGACGCCCGTTTTTTGGTATTCATTCTTGCCAGGGCTCACATTAGGCATTGGTGGCGCGGCCTATTATCAACAGTTGATACGTTCCCGGGTTCTGGACGTACTGCCTCAACAATATGTCGCCACTGCTCGCGCCAAAGGTTTGTCGGAGCGTCAAGTGCTCCTGCGTCATGTGATGCCTCAGGTTCTTACTACCTTAATCACGCAAATTGGCATGGATGCTGGATATTTTATGGCTGGCGTGGTTGTGGTAGAAACGGTATTCGGGTGGCCCGGGATCGGGCTCCAAGCATGGACCGCCATTAAAGCTTTGGATGTTCCCTTAGTGATTGGCACTGTGTTGTTCGGCGCATTTTGGATCGTGGTGGCCAACTTCGTGGTTGATAGTATCTATGGCCTATTGGACCCCCGAATTCGCCTCAGATAGTGTAGAATCGGCCGGGTGGCGAATTCGGTGCCGGTTGTTACTACTAGAGTAAACACAGGAGGGATCGGAATGCCGATGGGAGAAACCGTGATCATCGGTGACACGACCATCACGAGTGAAGATGTTGTTGCGGTGGCGCGTCATGGTGCTCTGGTAGCGCTTTCGTCTGCTGCAGTACAGCGCATTGTCCGAGCGCGGGACTGGGTGGAAAACATGGTCCTAGAAAATCAAGCGGTCTACGGTATTACCACCGGGCTTGGGGATTTATGCCGAGTGAGAATTGAACCCGGGTCCCTGCGGGACTTGTCGCGGCGAATTGTTATGAGTCATGCATGCGGAGTGGGTGAGCCTCTGTCGGACGAGGAAGTGCGGGCCATTATATTTTGTCAAATTGTGAACTTTGCGCAAGGACATTCGGGAGTTCGGTTAGAGTTGGTACAGACTCTCATGGCAATGTTGAACACGCATGTTACACCGTGGGTCCCGTCCCAGGGATCGTTAGGATATCTCACCCACATGGCTCATATTGCATCGGTCACGATTGGGTTAGGCCAGGCATATGTAGATCGAGTTTTACTGCCGGGATCTGTTGCCATGCAACGGATGAACATTCCGGTTCTGTCACTAGTCGAAAAAGAAGGGCTGTCCCTTGTCAACGGAACACCCTGTATGACCGGTCTGGGCGCATTAGCGGTGCATGACAGCAAATTATTAGCACGATGGGCTGATATTTCGGCTGCGATGAGTTTTGACGCACTGCGAGGACTACCTGATGCATTGGATCCTCGGGTTCAAGCCGCTCGCCCTTTCCCCGGCCAGGCCATCGTGGCACATAATCTTCGAGGTCTTCTGTACAACAGTAATGCGGTCGGTTCTCAAAGGGAGCACCGTGTTCAGGATCCACTGAGTTTACGAGCTATTCCTCAAGTGCACGGAGCCTGCCGTGATCAGATCGATCAGGCAACAGTAACGATCAACACAGAGTTGAGGTCGAGTACTGATAATCCTCTTCTTTTTGAAGATCAAGCGGGGTGTATAGCAATTTCCTCATGCAATGCCCATGGTGAACCAGTCGCATTGGCTATGGATCAGCTGGGCATGGCAGTATCGGAGTTGGCAAATATTTCAGAACGGCGACAGGCAAGGCTCGTAAATCCTCAAGTCAGTGGGCTTCCCGGCTTTTTGATTTGTGATGCGGGATTGAATACGGGATTTATGATTACGCAGTATGTATCTGCCTCCCTGGTCGCAGAAAACAAGGTTCTTGCACATCCGATATCGGTTGACTCGATTACCACGTCAGCTCTTCAAGAAGATCACGTCAGTATGGGAACATCTGCCGCTCTGAAAGCTCGACGCATCATTAAAAATGCTCAGAAAGTGATTGCGTTGGAAATTTTGGCAGCCGCGCAAGCGATGGACTTGCACCCAAGGGACACTCGTTTTGGCGAAGGTACGACAGCAATGCATAATTTCGTTCGAGACCAAATTCCCTTTCGCACTCAGGATACCGAGTTTTATCCCGACCTAGAACGAGTGATCGCTTTGGTCGAAAACTCGGATCCGTTGGAGGTTTACGCTTCTTGCTGTCAATCTACGATGATCTCTGATAATATCTTATAATAACACTAGGTGATTGTATTATGGATGAGCAGTTTGTCAGCATCGGCAAGCGGCCAAGATGCTCGGCATGCGCATCGACGGACTCCGGAAGTGGGAACGCGAAGGGCGCCTGATATTGCTAGGGATACCCGTTGTCTCCAATAGCGCGAAGCCCTGGGGACGTCCTCGTAACTCCCGTCCGACGCTCATCACTTTGGCAACCCGTTCGAGCTATGGGTTAGAGAGCGCGATCCGATGCCTTTCGCCGGTCGATAGAGTGGTTGTCATGAATTTTTCCACGATTTCGGCATAGTGCCTGGAATCAGCATGGTTAAGCGATGTAATTTAATAGTGGGTATCCTCAGATAAACAATTTAAGATGAATTCATGACGACATTATCGACGAACACATCCTTCCCTTATTTGGGGTTTCTATAATTCATGGGCGAACGCCTATATCCGGTCACCGAATGGCATGGTCGCTGGTTTGCCTTGATCGGATGGACGGCCGCCTATCGCTGCCGGTCTTGCGACGCATGGATTGACTGGGCGGACGATCAACGACAGCGTCTGTTGCGTCTTGCGACCAACAATGCCTGTTTTTCTGGTTTTGCCGGACCCACGCCTCGCACCTCGGCTCCCGGGTATTAGGCGTTGAAGGTGCTGCAGTGGGCAGATCAGGGCCTGCGCAGTTCGGAGATTGCGCAGGCCTTGGGAATCCTCCTCACGGAGGTCCAACCATTACGCCGGGTAGCGGTGAACACCTTAGACACCGTCGAGGCGAAGATCCGCGCTCGAATCCAGCAGGCCAACAACCTCCGGAACCAACCATGCCGACCGCTGGCATGACCGGTATTCGACAACCCTCTGGCCGCAGGCGCGGCCGTTCCACCAATCCATTGTAGAGCCCTACGTGACACGGTGATTGGTGCACTGCGGCAAGGGGAGAACCCTCGCACCACCTACCAGCTCCTCCAACAGTAAGGGTTCGAGGGCAGTGCGAATGCCGTGTATCAATATATTCTTAAGCCTCGCCAAGAAATTCCGGAGCCCATCGAATCCCCCGCAGATCTCCAATTACGGCAGAGTTTCCGTGACACGGTGTACAAACACGCGCTACAGCACTCGGCCGATGGCCGCCCGAAAGCGGCGCAATCCGAGCCGAACACGGTCTCCCCGTCGATTTATGAACTATTTCGGGCGCACGACTTAACCTTAGGGTTGCGTTAATGACCACAATGGACATTCTCCTCTTTGGCACAAACGCCGAGGTATCCGCCGCACTGTATTTTGATAAAACTCTCAGCAGTTACACTGCATGACCACGGTAGCGAAAGAAAGTCATGCCAGACATACTCAGCGATCTCGGGGTTTGTGTTACCATGGAGCATATATGGAATATGGAGGAATCGAGCCATGGCGCGATTGTCTCATGTACAGCACCAATTGCCAGGACATGACGCGATTTTAGTGTTGGCTCCGGGGGATGATTTCCGGTATGTAGCGGATTGGTCTCCTCACGCGGATGAGCGGCTGACTTTTCTCTTGATAAATGAAAAAGCAGCGCAACTGGTCGTACCTTCAGTCAACGCAGAAGATGCCCGAGCGCATATGATGCCTGGGGCAGCGATTAGGGAATTTAGCGACCAAGAGGGCCCAACGGTGGCATTGCGGGAGGCATTGACCGCCATGGCTCATGGTAAGGAAACCCTTTATGTCTCAGACGATGCTCGTTTTGACCATGGGCAGGTGCTCTTTGGGCTAGCAGTCGACCATCATCGCTTGGCGCTGGCATCGACATTAATGGGCCCTATGCGGATGGTCAAGGATGACGAAGAAATCCGGCGCCTTAAGGCCTCGCAGGCGATTAACGATTTGGCCATGCAAGCCGCATTTTCCGCCATTCGCGATGGCATGACGGAGATAGAACTGCAGGATGTAATTCGCCGGGCTTACCAAGAATATGGAGCAGACCGTGAGGCATTCATCATTGTGGCTGCCGGTGCCAACAGTGCATTGCCTCACCATGCCTCGGATGATACCGTGATTCATCCCGGGCCTGTCTTGTTGGATATTGGCTGTTTTAAAGATGGGTATGCTTCGGACATGACTCGGGTTGCATATCTCGGCATCCCGGGCCCGGAGTTCACGGCTATCCATGCTGTTGTGCGGGAAGCGGCCAATGCTGGGGTGGTCCGGGCTCAAGTGGGTGCTACAGCCGAGACAGTCGATGCCGCAGCGCGACAGGTTATTGTCTCTCATGGTTACGGACAATATTTTGTTCATCGCTTGGGGCATGGCATCGGCCTCTCAGTGCATGAACCTCCGTCAATTATGGAAGGCAATCGTCTTGCGTTGCCAGACCGGGCATTTTTTTCGGTGGAACCTGGCATCTACTTGCCTGGTAGGTTTGGGGTACGGCTCGAGGATGTTGTGATGTTAACAGACTCGGGCGCCCAAATTCTATCGTCATTGCCGTTAGATATTCATGTGGTTGCCAGATAGTCCCTTACACGAATGATTAGCTGACCTAATTATTCAATCATCCGAGATCGTGAGACTAACAAGGGGCGTTTTGAGGTTTCTCGCGTTTGCAAAAACTTTGTATTAAGGAGTTGACTGGATTGAAAACGCAAACCGTGGACGAAATGGTAGGGCATGTGGCCCCCGACTTTACATTGCCGGGCACAAACGGACCGGCTCATCTCGCAGATCTTAAGGGGCATGTCGTGGTGCTCTATTTCTATCCGCGGGATAATACGCCGGGGTGCACTACGGAAGCGTGCGACTTTCGCGATGCTATTGGAGATTTTCAAAAGGTCAAGGCCGATGTGATGGGAATCAGTACGGATAGTTTGGCCAGCCATCAAAAATTCATTGCCAAACATCAATTGCCGTTTCCCTTGTTGTCGGACGAACGGGGTGAAGTCGCCCGGCAATATGGGGTTTTTAAGGAAAAAAACCTTTATGGCAAGGTGAGTTGGGGCATTGAGCGAAGCACCTTTATTATTGACACCGACGGCATAGTTCGCCACGTATTCCGCAAAGTCAAAGTCGCGGGTCACGTGGAGCAGGTGAACCAAATGGTGCGCGAACTCGAGTCATGAGCGGAAGCCGTCCGGTGGTGCGACCGATTCTCAAGACGCTAGGGGAGCTATATCCTAATCCCACCACGGAACTGGTCCACGACAACCCCTGGCAACTTTTGGTGGCAACCATGCTTTCGGCGCAATGCACCGACCGTCGCGTCAATATGATTACGCCCCGAATCTTTGGCAAATATCCCGATGCTCAATCCTTATCAATCTTGTCGATACCGCACATCGAGGAGTTGATTCGCGATTGCGGGCTCTATCACACCAAGGCGAAAAATTTGGCGGCCACCGCAGCGATAATTGCCGGCGAATTTGCTGGTGAAGTGCCACGCGACCGCGACATCCTGATGACTCTGCCGGGGGTGGGACGCAAGACCGCTAATGTGGTGCTTTCCAATGCCTACGGGGTGGATGCGATTGCAGTCGACACCCATGTATTTCGGCTCGCTCATCGTTTGGGATGGAGTCAGGCGAAGACACCCGAGGCTACAGAAGAAGAGCTGATGGCGCTGTTACCCAAAAAACACTGGTCCGCGGCACATCACTGGCTCATTTTACATGGCAGGCGTGTGTGTTTGGCGATCCGGCCCCGGTGTGAATCCTGTGCCGTAGCTCAGTGGTGTCCCAAGGTCGACGTAGCACCCCGATTGGCAAAACTGAAAGAAGGGTCGCAAATATGATGGTGGCATTAGTACAAGATTTGTTTTTCGCTGCCCGTGTGGAAAGTCTGGCCAAAGCGTCTGCAATCTCAGCTCAAGTCACGACCACGTCTGAAGAATTTGTAAGCTGGGTTCAAGAAATGGAACCGTCGCATGTGCTGCTGGATTTGAATATGGTCACTGACGAAATTTTGGCTGTGGTTGCCAGAGTTCCCCACGTGGCCGGGTTTGGTCCGCACGTGCAGCGAGAACAATTTCTGAAGGCTCGCCAGCGGGGGGTCCGGACCTTGTGGGCCAACTCGGCGTTGCCGGACCATTTACCCGGGTGGCTGTTACAAAGTTAAATCTTGCCGCGCAAAGACCAGGCTGGCCAACCATGCCAATATTGCCGAGCCCAAAATGAAGGCCAAAATTGCGCTGAGGGTGGGAACGGCCCCAGCGGCAATTAAACTGGGCTGATAGACGCCAAAAATGGAAAGGGTGGAGAGAAAGCCCAAATGCGGGGCCATGCCCCCTATTAGGTTCATAGCGTAGAATATTAAGGTAATGGTTAAGGGCAAGGTCACCGTTGGCACCCAAGCCAAAAATACCATGCTGTATCCCGCAATCAAAACGCCGGTAAACAATGCCACCAAATTAAGCCATATCATCCCCGACCAGTACACATGACCGCCGTTGAACCACCAGGCGCCTAAGATTTCAGACGCCATGGTCGCACCAGTCAAAAATACCAGGGCAAGCGCCAACGCCAGAAATTGTCCTAACATCCATGTGGAACGAGATATTGGTGAAGACAGCCACCATTGGAGTGAGTGATTTTGGCGTGGGGTTCCTACGAGGTGCATGGCCTCCATGGTGACAAACCACATGATGATCCATATGTCTATCACAGAGTAGAATTCGCCTGAGAGGTATCCGGTATAGGTAGAGAAATTGGATGAAACACCGGCCAATTTCAAAAGAACAGGAGGCAGGTTGCTTAACAGTCGGGTAACAGCCGGATTGGTGGCAAGTGATGGGTATACCCAGGCCAGGAAAAGAATGTAGACGGCGATTCCGACGGAGTAACCATAAGTCGACTTTCTTATTGTATGCCACCCTAAAGAGATCACTGATGCCTTCACTCCGGTCCCTCCTCGTCTTGCTGATAAATTTCCATAAAGGCTTGCTCCAGGTCCTGAGTAATTTCCCTAACTGATACCACAGGCAATGAGGCCAGCTGCTGGATCAGGTGGTTGATCGGGCCATTGATGGTGATCGTGGCGGTTCGATCGTTCACTATCGCTACATCTAAATACGGCCCCGCCAATATGCGAAGATCGCGGGGCTCTCCCAGAGTTACTTCAAATATCTGGCGAGATGTTTGCCGCAAGTGGTCTACACGCTCGACTAATGATAGACGTCCTTGCTTTAAAATGCCTACGCGGTGACAGGTGCGTTCCACCTCCGTGAACTGATGGGTCGACAGCAAGATGGTCTTTCCCCGGCTGTTTTCTTCCCGTATCCATTGGATAAAGGTTTGCTGCATCACGGGATCTAATCCCGAGGTAGGTTCGTCTAAAATCATGATCGGAGGGTCATGGGCGAAGGCTGCTACCAGGGCAAGTTTTTGCCGGGTACCTTTGGACATGGTGGCAATCATTGGCTCAGGTTTCAAATCAAATCGATCCAAGAGGCGTCCTGCATAGAGACCCCCGTTGGCAGGTTCTCTAAGCCGACGCATCCATCCTAAAAATTGGGAACCGGTCATGTTATCGGGAAGTGCGACTTCTCCAGGCAAATATCCCACCAACTGGTGGAGCGTTTCCGGCTTCTTCCATGGATCCAAGCCGTGGATAGCCACAGTGCCCCGTTCAGGCTTTAAAAGGCCGATGAGACAACGGATGGTAGTGGACTTGCCGGATCCATTGGGGCCGAGATATCCAAAAACTTCCCCTTCACTGATCGAAAGTGTAATATCGCGAATCCCGCCTCGGTCGGAAAAAGTTTTAGTTAGGTGTTCTAGCTTAATCACGAGGGCGATCCCACTCGATCTCCCAGTCCGCAAACCGCGACTCCACCATCTCAAAAAACTCGATCATTTTGGCAAGTCGCATATGGGCACGCGCCGACGTTTTGGGTAAATCTTCGATTCCCTCGGCCGCTAACGTTTTCCATCGGGTTAGCAGGCGAAGTTGGGACAGCGTAGTGCGAATCCAGATATCATCAGGGACCACGTAGTAGTCACGGCGATCCCCCGGTTTGGATACTTTGTCCACTAGTTCGGCTTGCAAAGCCTGTCTTAAAGTGAGCGATATAGTGGCCTTGCTGACTTGAAGCGTTGCTGCCAAGTCGTTTAGGGTTTGGGGTTCCTCGGCAATCAGCAATGCGGCAAATATCCGTCCCAAACTGCGAGTGGACCCATACTGCTCGAAGTCAATCCCAAAGCGCTCGATGAGGATGGAGGCTGGCGTGTCCAGGAGGTCACCTTCTTGTTGTCAGGATGTGTTTAATACATATTAAACAACTTAAACATAGCATGCCATAAGGCATGTTCTGTTGGCAACTCATTGCAGCCCATGCCAATGATCAGATTTATCGTGACGGGGAAGCCGAAAGTTGGGCCGTCGGTGGTCTCTTAGCAGACATGGCGCTTCGTTGACCGGTTTTTTGTAAGAAATTGTGCCGTCCGAGCAGGGCTAGCACGTAAGTAAACCGAGTGGTTGACGGACGCATACGGGTGTCACCATTTAGCCGAGAATCATTCGAGAAGGTTTACGATGCAAAAGGAGACCCAGGCCCAGAACCGGACTCGGGAAATTCGATCGTCCGGAATCGTGGTCACGAGGGAACGGTCGATACACTTCTATGGTACGAAGGATAAAGAAGAGCCGGCGGCAGGTTTCCTGCAACCTTGTCGTCTGTGGTAATGCAGGACGTCGCCGTTTCCTTCATGACTATGCGCCTGATTTCTATCCCGACAAACCGCACGCACCGTTCATTGAGGAGCTGGTCTCGCAAGAGGTCGGCCTGCTCTATCAACGCCTAACGGCTCGAGAGATCCGGAGGTTGTAAATGCTTCACTAATTGGTCGTAAAGCATCATAATTGATGATACACTATGTAGGTGGACAGAGTATGGATGGTCAATTTGTGAATATAGGCAAAGCCGCCAAGGTGGTCGCAGAAACGTCCACCTCGGGAGGCCAACAGCCTCCCGAGGCATTGCCACGAAAAAACTTCTCGTCGTGAATCGCTTATTACCCTACCAAAAATCATGGATCGACCGCGGTCGGGGTCGGCACGGCAGAGGTTCCCTCTGATGAGGGCATTTATGTCGTCGGGAGAGTTTATACCAATATCCCACATCCGCGAGCGATAGGAGTTCTCTTGATTACCCTCATTAGTCGCAGAAAACTAATCCTGTTCAGAAGGGAAAGAATTATCTGCGTTAAAAAGACTGGAATGAGAGAAAATTTATTCAAGACATATTTGCATTGCGGAGACATATGTGCTACATTGAACTCATGATTTGTGAACGAGTTCACAAAAAGGGGTGCTGATAATGAAAGTAAACAACCGAGTAACGGACTTATGCCCGCGGTGTCGAGCCTACCCAGTCGAGTATCGGGTTCTTGAAGTGACCGGTGATATCTACGGATATTGTGCGAACTATCCCGAGTGCACTTACGTGACCCATTTCCTGGAGCAGGATATGGCTCCTAAGGTTCCGCATTCGGCTTAGTTTTTGATATGGCAATAGGAGACATGGCGCTACTATATATAACGATTGCAAAAGCGGTCATCGTGATTCTTAGTCGGTGTGCCGCTTGTTTTTGTGTTGTTTTTTGACCCTCCCCGCCCTGAGTGATCCCCAGTTTTTACCACGTTTGACGGTTTTTAAACCGCTGTCTCCGTGCTTTGGGCGTCTCGGATTCCGCCACGACCGACCGTCCCGGGCTTCCCTATCCCAACCCGCAACGTTCAGCCAATAGGAGGCCCAGGCGAACACCAACCCCAGTCGATCCCATCGTGCGGCGGTCCCCAACTTGGCGCAATCCCGAGGGAATCCCTCTCCGGGGTCGTTCTTCTGGTCTTTATACGACTCTTCGCCGATGAAGCGTTGGCCATAGCCAGCCACGATCGCCCCCGTGGGCCGCTCTGCCAGACCGGCAGACACCGTGAGAAACCACGGATCCGAGTGATTCTGATCCGCATAGACGACGAGCCGGCCCGCATAGGGCCCGTCTTCCGCCGCCTTGGCATAGAAGACCTGCCCATCCCGTTGGACCGGACGCGACTTCCCTAAGATCGTCAAGGGTACCCAGCGGGCCGCCCATTGGACCAAGATATTTCCCTTCGAACGGATAATCCCGTCCCATCCGAGAGCGTCCAAGAACCGGAAAAAACGGGTCGTGGCAAAGCCGCGGTCCGCCAAGAGAAGGGGACGACACGTTGTGGGAAGGCACCGCGCCACGCGTTCGCACGCGGCGCTCGTACTCCCGCATAGGATCCTTCAGATTCTCTTTGGCCACGGTCATCCAGGCAATCGGGATCGCGCGTCCAGGGGCGTGCGCAGTAATACAGAGAATTTGAAACTGGCTCCTTGGTCTTCGGATCCATCCAATCCAACGTGAGATACACGCTCGCGGCGGACCCAATGACCGTCGCCATCAGGTCGGCAGTGGCGATCTCCTTATCAATACCGGGGTGTTGGCACCCACTCATTTTGTCATCACTTCGGCTAACGCGGATGTCATAAGATGGGGCGATTCAAGCGGCGGGGTTGGGGCACAGGGCATCCGCCTAGCGGCTGGGATCACTCGGGCCTCACGGCCTAAGGCCACCGTGAATGATGAGGGGAATCCACCTTGTTAAGATGGCCACTTAGTTGATTCTATGGCGACGATACAATTATTCATTAAGGCACAAGTGAACGCACTCGGCGATCTCCTAGAAAACCATGGGCCCTACGGGGTCAGCGCCTGATATCTTTTTTGTCTGTGTATTACTCATGAAGCCATACCGGTTTTTGGCTGACAATTTTTCTGTTAAATCCCGAGTCCAATTGCCTGCAATCGAAACCACCGCTAACTACATAGAATGGCAGTAAAGTGTTCTCTTTCAGGTGGGGACATACCGATGCGCGACGAAGCCAAGAGGACGAAAGGTCAAATTTCTGATAAGATCAGAAGAGGAGGGATTGGGCAAATTGCGGGTAGCATTGGTACTGAGTGGTGGCGGGATTTGGGGAACGGCAGGAATCGGTGTGCTAAAGGCGTTAGAGGAATGGGAGTACCAGCCAGACCTAATCGTCGCAACTTCCTCCGGCGCTATTATTGGCAGTCTCTGGGCAATGGGCATGTCAGTGGATGCGATGACCGAATTGGCACTGTCTTTGAATAAACGCGATGTCCCTATTAGTTGGCGAAACATTGGTGGCCAGTTATTAGGGCAACATCGATTTCCCGAGGCATTGCTCGACGGGGCGCCTTTATGGCAAAAACTCAAGCCATGGCTAGGCGGCATTGCCGTAAGTGCTGTTCCCAAACCTTTATGGGTGGTGGCTACCTCTTTGACGGACCGGGCTCCCATTATTCTTGGCCCCCGCATCGATAAGGTCAACTCCGGATTTTTGACGGGGGATCCCGATATGGAACTTATTGATGCGGTCCGAGCCTCGTCTGCGGTTCCCGGATTCTTTGCCCCGGTTATGATTCGGGATCAGGTATTGGTTGATGGTGGAGTAGGCGACGACTACCCTTTGGATGTTGCGGAAATGCTAGGTGCTGATAGCGCCCTAGGGCTCTGGATTGATGAACCAGCTCGGTGGCAACTACCGTCACCTCGCCCTCATGCCTTTCATGTTTTAGTAGAAAGCATGGCCGTGATGATTCGAGAAATTAGTGTCTTGCGCCAGTCGACGCTGCGCATGCCGCATTGGGATTTGCGCATTGAACTGACGGGACATACGGTATTTGAGCGCATTGCCGAAATCATCGAAATGGGCTATGCGTCGGCGATAGAATCCAAAGACGCCATTGATCGTCTGTTTACCGAACCGGGGCGCTCGCGCATTGGATAACACCAATGTTACAAGTGGCTCCGCGAATTGCGGCAATAACTTAGGCAGTTCCTTCAACCTGATAGGACTCCACACCGTAAACGAAACCGCTGATAATTGGGGATAAGGGGTTGGTTGCCCACCTTCCGCAAATGAGGAAATCGCTGCAACAAGCCGGTCAGGGCTATGTAAGCTTCGGCACGGGCCAAAGCCGCTCCCAGGCAGAAATAAATGCCATAACCGAAACTCAGATGAGGATTCGGGTGGCGGGGTGCGATAAACGTATCCGGGCTCTCAAATACCGACGGGTTCGCGATTGACAGATCCTAGCCAGACAATCATTTGCTGTCCTGGATCCAACGAGTATCCTTGCCATTGGCTTTTTTGGGTAACGATGCGATTGATTGCTTGAAACGGTGAATAAAACCGCAACACCTCTTCAATAGTGGACGACACGGCGTCGGGATTTTGCACCAACCATTGCCAACGTCTGGGATCTTCGGTTAAAACCCTCACGGCATTTGTGATCAAGTTCGTGGTGGTTTCATGGTCAGCGGCCAAGAGCACGATGCAAAACCCCAAGAGTTCCATTTTACCCAGATGCTCTCCGTCAATTTGTGCTTGCACCAACTGGCTGATAAGATCATCGGTAGGGTGCTGTCGGCGGTCATGCAAGATGTCTCGAAAATAGAGGGTTAGGGCCCTCTGAAAAATAGTTTGCGAATCTGCAAAGGAAAATGCATGATCCATCGCGAACCTGTCTGTGTCGGGAGACGAAAGGACGGGTACACGATGGCCAACACGGAGGCGCAGGAAGCCGTG
>JAJZZP010000041.1 GCA_021797515.1 Bacillota bacterium
CTTGACCACCTCAAGATTCCTGAACCGATGGCGAAACCCGTTATATAATACAACCCTACCCTCGAAACCCCTTGCGGCGCAAGGGGTTTCGCTCTGCGCGATCGGCTAACTAGGAAAGTCCCGCTAGAACTCAGCCGAAGCGCGTGGTTCAACAGCAACTCTTCACCTTGTTTGACCTCAACCGCTGCGCTCCTCAGAGCTCTGATGCCGTATCCGTACACTTAGCAAACGGCTAGAATCCGCCCAGGCCACCGATTAACGGGGTCTGATTGGGGTTCTCGGGTCGTTTCGCTGGTTAGCCAGTGAGGGTGGTGGGCGTGAACTCATTTGGGATCCGGACGAAGTCGCCTTGCTCCATGACGTTGTTGCTCATCAAGACAGCGAGCGGGTTTATGATGCCGAGGAAGCCGACCGGCATCTGAGGCAATTGTCGACCTCTGACGATACCACACCCGAACGCTGATGCCTCACATTCGATTTGCTCGACGGGCCCTGCAGGATTTGTGAGACTACGACCGGTGGCGGTCTTGTTGCGACAGTCGATCAGCGTCTATCTCAAGCGCTTTCCGACGTACACGGAGGCGCTTTTTCGCGCCATCACATCTGGGGCGAGCCCAATGGACGTTTGATGGATAAGCAGCTGAAGCGCGTTCTCGTGTCATTTCGTGGGAAAAAGTTCCGTGTGTAACGTGGGCCCAGGCCCAGAGCCTGGGGACCTTTTGGTTTGGCGTATTCGTCATCCCCGACAACATCCTATTGAACGGTAAACGTCTATATATTCGGTCATAAAGAATTACAAACACAACAGGGAGATAGTGACAATGCTGCCAATTTAATGCAGATGCGTTGGGGTTCATTTGCACTGAAGGCCACGGCGACTCCCACGAACACGGGCGGAGAGGAATACAGAGTGTGAGGCGATTCAGTCGGCGCCATGCGGACAGAGCAATGCCCGCCCAGCCATGGAAGAAGGTTCGGCGGACGTGAAAACACGACGGATAGGCACCTTTAGATCCGAACGCAGAGGCGATCGATGATATGGTCATCGGATCCTGGCTTATCGTGGCGAGGAACGTGTTCACCGCGGCCACGGTTTGCTCTTGCTCGGCGGTCAGACGCTGCGGCCTTCCGGGAGAATGCCGACGTTTTAATGCCGCCAGTCCCCCGTGACGGTTGGCCTGGACGTAATGAGATACGGTTGCCAGGGAACGACCGATAATCTCGCTTACTGCCGCATACAGGTAGCCTTTGAGTACCAGCGCAACCGCTTGATAACGTTGGAACATCCACCGGTTGGGCGCATATTTCATCGCGGCTTGCAGCAGGACTAAATTCTTCTTGTGGGAATTATCGAGCGCCGACGGGACCAGGACCGGCGGCGGAACCGCCGCCACCAACGCATCTCGGGCCATACACATAGAACATTCCTCCAGTCAAAAGATGGAGGAATGTACCATAGCGAACAACCCAGGGCTTGTTCATACAAAATTTGCCAATTGCCGCCGCTTCGGAATTTAAAAATCTTTATGATCGGATATATAGCATGAAGCGGCCGTAAGCTGCCCCGTCGCTGGTCCTTAAGCACTCTCTTAACGGAGTGACCCTCTACATTCGGGGACGTTAGTACATTAGTACCTACCGTCGGTCAAGCGATTTTGACCGGCTATCCCTTTCCTGGTAATCGATTTCGATCAACATGGAACACCCATTTCCATTTCATCCTTCACCCATGTTTTGCACAATACCGCATACCCTGTCTCAAATAGAATTCCACCCGATATTACACGGAACGGACACAACTCCGCCCGATGCGTCTATTGCTCATTCAACCACCTTTTGCAAATAACCAATATAATTTATCGCACCGCTCACAGCTGAATGTTCCAGTGGTGTCGTACGCGGGACTTCCCGCGGTGCCGAGATAGAATTTTTGCCAGTACATTGTGTCGAGAGAGCTCATCATGGTTCAAAAGCTTGGGTGGTGACGGAATTATGCGATCGTGCTCAACGGTTTTTTCGCTTCGATATCGGAGATGTGGCCCAAGTTGTGGGTGTCAGGTGGTTCTTGCGGGACGGAACGAGTTATCACCTATCCGCCAGTTCTTGTAACATTCGGAAATGCCCCGATGGTGTTTTGGACCCGTCCTTTGCCCCGGAGATTTTGTGGAGGCCCTTTGGGTAGCAGATGGCACCGATCCCATATCGAGGTGCTTTGAAGCACTTTCGGGGTTTGAACCGGGCCAAGTGAGATATTCCATCGCTGATAGACTGCGCAAGACTTTTGGGGTTGATCCCGAAACGGCAAGTAAAATTGCCCTTGGTTTTCAACAATTGTTGATTTTAGAACGAGGAACTGGTGTAATTCCTCAGTGGTCTGTTAAGGTATCTATCCGTTCTTTGAGTATCCAGGAGAAGTCTGGATCGAGTAACTCGGGGTTGATGGGATGGCCGCGCCATTGACTCCAATCATCTGACGGGTTGGTGCCGCGGCTTAGGATTTCTTCCCGCCACTCGGGATCGGATAAAAATCGCGACATCATCTCAAATGATAACGCAGCTTTTGCCTCTAATAGGGCTAGTGCCAGAGCACGCAGCACAGCCTGGCACCCGGCGGTGGCATGCTCTGGGTACAAGATGCTGACAATGTTGACCACCGCTTCTGCACCCGATGCTGCGTTGGGTGCTTGTGGACCAAAACCCATGGTTTCACCTCGGCAAAATATTAACAACCTTTCCCTTCACGGTGTGAGACGGTGAGGCTGCCCCGACAACTGGCCGACCGAAGACCAAGGAAGCAAAGCCCAAAAATTCCCGTGGCTAGAACGCCTAACGTTAATGTTGCTTTCTTCATCTGCGCTCTTCATCCGCAATCGCGTCGGCGTGTACGAATGCGAGTACCGATAGCACGGGTTGTCGCAGTCGGTTCGGTCATGAGACATTCCTCCCATTACAGTCTAGCACGGGAAAGTCCATCGTGGATGCCGTGATCGAAAAGGCGTCGCTGACGGCAGACCCCGGAATGGCTTCCTGGAGTCCGTGGGACCTTGCTCTTTCGCGCTCAATACGCGGAAGAGGAACCGGTTTTTGCCCCTGGGGTGGGAGTCCCTGCCTTGAGGCATGGAGTGGAAGTCCACGGTCGATCAGCCAAGAGTGCAAGTGCGTGATACAGGGGCTGCGCATCATCATCAAGTTGCCGCCCAGTATCCCCGGATTCATCCACGGAAACCATGAGATCAGATATGGAGACACATCCTTTCTGTAAAAGATTAACAAGACGTTGATCCCCGCGGGGCAGCGGGGACTTCAAATCGTGGGGAACACAGAACCGGTGGCTTTATCGAAACAAGGCGGTAACAGATAGGGGATAATCGGGAAACAACGGGCTGGTGACGGTTTCGTGTGGGAAATACGGTCCCCAGAGCTGATATCCATCCGCGGTCAAACGGTACATCGTCAGCGTCTGATTGTCTGGATCCACAATCCAGTATTCCCGGACGCCAAAACGAGCGTACAAGTGAACCTTCACGCCCGGATCCCGGTCCCGGGTGCTGGGAGACAAGACTTCCACCACCACGTCGGGAGGTCCTTGGATATTCGCATCGGTGACGATATGCAAGCGATCTTGACAAATAAAGAGCAAGTCGGGTTCTACCACGTTGTGATGGTCTAAGATCACATCGAAAGGAGCTGGAAAAACTTGTCCGTACTCAGCATCTTCAACTTTTTCGAAGAAACGAGTTAACTGCAAAACACAGCGTTGATGTTTCCGGTTTGGCGACGGACTCACGGCCAGATCTCCTTCCAGTACTTCATAGCGTTTGCCGTCGTCGGGCATCTGAGCCAGATCCTCGGCAGAAAAAATGGGGCGAATGATATCCACCAGGGGCCACCTCCTTTTGTCTTGAGTATAGCATGCGAGGGGTTGTGAAGGATCTGGCACGTATCGTCGTCGTGCGTCCGCGAATTTCCCACGATTTCGTGCTGTCCGGGAAACAGTGGACATTCTCCTATTCTATCCGCAATGCGTCTACTGGATGCAGGCCTGCTGCCCGACTGGCAGGCCACAGTCCGAACACCAGACCTATTGCGGAGTGCCTCGGCTTTTCGGACGAGTGGCGAGGGTGGCGCTCTCTGCCGAGATTAGCGCTACAAACAGCATTACTCGGGTTGTGGCAAGATATGGCGTGGGCAGACCGCATCATGGCCCCAGTGCGTCACTACTACAGCGCTGAATCTCAACGCCTAGCAGTTCGCCCCAAAATCATGTCATTTCACCACAACTCAATAACAGTTCACCCGGTTTTTATGGTTATTCAAGGTCATGTCGCACAAAATAGGATCAACAGTAACGGATCCTCTAGGAGGTATGCGACATGAACGAAGCAAAGAGCGAAAACCTCGACACCACGGAAGAACGCCGTGATGAATGGTTTGATGTCATGCGAGAGTGGTTCAACGAGAGCGAGTAACGTATATAGGGAAAAAAATTTGCCAGCGGCTCTTATAGAGCCGCTTTTTTCGGTAATTTTTTTCGCGCGACGAAGCTCCCTACCGCGCGGTGTGGGAGGAAATTCTTCGCGTTCTATCCGCGTGCGACGCGGACGCAAAATTCGGACGATATGCTTAGCGAAGTACCGCATGAGACAACATAACTCGGCGGGAAAGCGAAGACTGATCACTTCAATAGGACGGTAACATGACTGTTGCATCTGGTAAGGCTAGATTGGCCCCTGGACCTAAAGACAGCCGCGTCTCAGCCTTGAGGCACGGCCCCCAAGCGACTGAGATCATGGCGCCGATCTCCGCCTCGGGTTCGATTGTCGGGCAAGAGTCGTCCTTCACGCTCCCAGCGGTGCAATGTGTGATGACGTCCAAAAATCGAGCTGCGTCGCGACAGTTCCAATTTTCGTTTCATATCCAAATTTTGCACCAAAATATGTACGATATTTAAGGAAACGGTTTAAACCTGTACTGATGACCACAGCGTTCTTCAATGCCATGGGCGCAATAGGACAACATTTTAGCCAAAACCCTGCCAAAATGAATTACCACCAACAGCAGCGTTGGCCGTGAATGTTTTCAATGGAAGCCCCTGGCTATCCGTACAGGTCGAAGATTGCAATTATTATAGCGAATGTTGGGGGCCATGTATCAGCAGTTAAGCAAGAGCCTAAGTCTCTGAATTCATTTCCCATCGTCCCAGCTGATATAGGCTCTCCAGATCTTCACGGTCTTCAATAGATAACCATGGACTTAATGTCATGACTATCGCCTTAAACTCTTCAGAGGTCAATCGCCCCAGCATGCGGCTCACATCTGTTTGATCACCAGTTCTGCCTGCATCAAGTTTCATCCAGACAAGCCAAACCAAGGGAATAATCGGTAAGTCATCGCGCAAGTCATCTTGAGCTTCAGCAATCGCCTGTACTGCCCAATCCGCATCGGATGCCAAGACATCAATCTCTAACTCGCCATTCGTATAGGTCCATTCACCAATGCTTAACGAACCATTGCGACTCCACCCGTTATCACGAAAAAACGCATCCCATTTCTCCATATCTTGAATCAAGACGACGATATCTAAATCATCTGTTTGACGTGGGCGTGCATAATAACTAACGGCCATGCCTCAGCATATCGCGAAAGGGGCAGGGGGATGTTGCAGTAACGAAATCCATGTGGTGGGCATTAATCGATTCCTTCCTCCCGCGTAAAGATGAGATCCCTGCCCCGGTTTGGCGCGCCGGCGGCTCATTTGGATGAGCATCCATCGAGTCATTAAGGTACGGATTCGATGCTCCGAGAGATGCACCCCTAACGTAGGCCAACTTATTCGCCAATGATCCGATTCCCAGGTCAGTCAGGATGCTCTGCGATATTAGGTGCAACGCCCCGCAATGCGGCTAGGCGAGATATCGGCATTGTCACACGAGGGTGATCCACTGCGACCCACTGGCCCGCAACAATGCGAAAAGGCGGTTGCGAATTCAACCTAATCCACCCCCATCCGCAAAATTTACGCGCAACATTGGATGAGTACAGTATAGCCTGGCGTAGAACTCCTAATCAAGAAAACGCTGAGAGGCTCAGTGCTGACGCATGATCATATGAGGTAATGAGGTGTTTCAACAAAAGCATAGTGGCGGGCGTGAAATTGATTCGGTCAAGTCAGCGCATGTCCAGGCTCCGCAATTCACGCCTGAATTGCCTCCCAACCGTACACGTGGAATAACCACTCCCAATCGTCTAAGGTTCCATCGGATAAGACGGTGGGAATAGTAAGGGCCGCGTGGCGTTCAGTGTCTAACAGCTCCGCATGGAACGATAAAACAAGCGTTGAACCCGCCGTGGCAAGGTCATCAGCGTGGTCCCTGCATCGGAGGCATGGGTTGGTGGAATCGCTTGGCGGCCCAATTGTTTGTGCTTAACTTAGATGCCGCAAAGCTGCTGGTATTGCCTGTCCTGAAATAGACGATTACAATGGCCGTACTGAGTGATTTTACCCAGGGAAAGGAGAAAGGCCTGGGTTCGTGGATACTGTC
>JAJZZP010000137.1 GCA_021797515.1 Bacillota bacterium
ATTATCGCCGTGTCCAAGATCGCACGAAGCCGCCCGACCACGGACCGCCCTCCCGGCCCCTTCATCATCAAGTGCGCCTGCGGCACATAGTCGCAATATTCAACTCGATACTTTGCCGTTACCTTGAACTTTCCCCAGTCCGATATTGCGAATCAGTCTCGTCAAGGGTTTATAATTAAGCATTAGAACATATGGGGGGGTGAATACCGTCTGGCATTGGACGGCAAATTCTCAATATATCCTACTATGGTCGCCCGACCACAAAGCAATCTTGATGTTTGATGTCAATGCGTTGTGGACAACGAAGCCAGGAAAGATTCGCATACGCCGACGATTGGCGTGGGACTTTATCACCGAAAGCACCCGTTCCCGGGTGCAGGCCCTTATTCCCCGAATGACTGATAAGGGGCAGGTAACCATCCCGACTCCCGATCCCCACACGGCAATCGTCATGACCCTTAAGAATTTATCATCGTGGCATGCAAAAGTCATCATTCAGTCGACCAATGAAGACATGAAGCGCTTACACTTGGGGTTTCGCACGTCGACTACGGAACATTGGCGAGGGTTCGGCGAACACGGTCATACGATTATGCCTCCGGCCCGGTTTGATACTTGGGTCGAAGAAGGGCCAGTGGGACTTGGGCCCTTGTCTCGATGGCTGCGGTTTACCGGGCGAGTGCCAATTCCCAAAGGACCGTACCCATCTTACGCCACACTTCCTCTATGGCTTTCATCCGCAGGCTACAGCGCCTGGTTCGAGAATTTCGAACTCCTAAGATGGCAAATCCGAACGACCTTGCGTACCGTGGAGGGCTGGACCAACAAATTGACACTCCACATCGTAGTAGGCAATAATCCCTTGCAAGTTTTGGAACGCCAATCCTTGGTGTTGAAAAGAGCCGCTTTGCCTCCAGATTGGATTTTTGGCCCTTGGAATGACAGCGTTCGGGGGCAAGCCCATGCTGAAGCGCTAGCCTCCCATTTGCGCCAGGAGCGGATTCCGTCCAGCGTTTTATGGATAGAAGATTGGATGGGTTCGTGGGAGGACTCCCGAAGGTTTTGGATGCGGCCGTTATCCCATAAGGTCGATGACCTGTTGTATCCCGATTTCCCATCTCTGTCCGAAGGTCTTCATCGCACCGGATTTCGTTTGTTAGGATATTTCTGCCCCGAGATTACTAACGGCAGTGTCCTCTACAATGCTGCTCTGGAACAGGGGTTGCTAGTAAAAGATCAGAACGGCGATCCGGTCACCATTAATGTTTTGGATATTGATCACGGTGAAGTGGATTTCACCCATCCCGAGGCAGAAGCATGGATCCACCAACACTGGTTTCAGCCCGCCTATAATCAAGGCTTTGATGGATGGATGGCAGACTTTGGCGAATATCTGCCAACCAATGCAGTGCTGCATGATGGCAGTCACGGTTGGCAGCGGCATAATCAATGGCCCTTATTGTGGCAGAAGGTGAACCGTACTTTCTGGGACCAGAAGAGGCCCAACGGTGACTACACATTTTTTGTGCGTTCCGCCGCCTTAGGCAGTCATCATGTGGCACCGATTCTTTGGGGTGGAGATTCCGACACCGATTTCGATCCCGCCGATGGATTGCCTACCGTGGTACCCCAGGCGATATCCGCGCAACTGGCAGGTTTTAGCTATTGGGCGACCGACATAGCCGGTTATATGACCTTTGGACTAACCCGTCCTTCCACCAAAAAACTGTATATTCGGTGGCTTCAGTTAGCATCTCTGCTTCCGGTGATGAGAACTCATCATGGCACTGCTCGTCCCCGCAACTGGGATTGGGACAAGGACCTGGAAACCCGGTTAATCTATACCCGTTACGCCCGGCTGCATACTTCGTTGTTCCCGTTTTGGTATCACCTGTCACGTTTGGCAGCGACACGAGGCCATCCCCTGATTCGTGCCCTGTTTTTAGAATTTCCCCATGATCCGGTGGCATGGATGGTAGACCAAGAGTTTCTTGTCGGGGATCGCCTTTTGGTAGCGCCAGTCATAAAACCCCAAAGCAACCGCCACCGAGTCTATGTGCCGCCAGGCCGCTGGCGTTACTGGTGGAGCCAGCGTATCGACGTAGGGCCAGGATGGATTCATTTAGACGTACCTTTGGATCAACTCCCGTTGTGGATTCGTGTCGGGTACCCTTTACCAATCTTTGAAGGAATTCCCCTAGGTAACGGACATCCCGAAGGTATTGTTGATAGTTTGGCTGACATTGACCAAGGGCCCGGGGTCGATTTGAGACAAGCCACACAGCATCTCACCATTTACCTGGTCGGAAACCCTGAGAGTTCTAATATTTTTTTGCCAGGCGGGGGCTGCTTGGAACTTTCGTTCAATGATAAGCCAACAATTACCGATCAGCCTGGGTGGTCAGTGGCCCAAACTGCAGATCATTTGCCCCAAGAATTCGGTATGGGATGGCGCACCAAATTAGCTCCTGGGAAAGAAGACCGCTATCACGGCTCTCCTCAAGGAGCCCTGATCGTGACGGCGTCACCTGACAGCATCGAACGCTACTATGCCATCCGCTGGATCCCGGTCACACCAGTTGTACAAGGAGTGCAAGACGTATGACAAGACCCGAGCCCCATTGGTACGCTCTCGGCAACCTAGGATCCAACATCTTTAGTCAAGCGTTTGCCACCTACGCCATTTTCTTTTATATAGATCACTTGCGGGGCCCGGTAGGCGCTATCACGGCCGCTCTCGCCGTACAAAGCATCTGGCATGCGGTGCTCAACCCAATGATTGGCCAGTTGTCGGATAGAACCCGTACCAAGCGCGGACGCAGGGTGCCGTATATTGCGGTCCTCAGTCTCCCACTAGGCGTAATTTTTGTTCTGATGTGGCATCCACTGGTAAGCCATTCTGGTCTGGCTTGGTATTTTCTGGTGATCGTGGTGCTATTTGACCTCACATATTTAGCGGTAGTACTAAACTGGACCAGTTTGTTTCCGGAAATGTTTCGTACTATTCAAACTCGATCTCGGGCCCAGTCACCGCGTCAAGCCATCGGCATCGTCGCCTTGATCATCGGGGTTGCGGTACCGCCGTTGCTGTACGGACATTTCGGCTGGACCGCGATGGGCATTATCTTGGGAAGTATCGGTACTGCAGGGTTTTTGCTATCACTGATCGGCGTCAAAGAAGCATCCACGTTGAATATCTCCCTCCGACAATCCAGTCCGACCAATTTACGCACTTCATGGCACCTCATCCGTACATCCCAGGGATTTGGACAATTTCTAGGAACCAACTTCCTGGTACAGCTTACCTTAGGCATTATACCGGCCGTACTTCCGTTTTACGCCAAGTATGTCCTTCATGCTAGCCATTCCATGCTTTCATCCCTCCTAGCCAGCATTTTCGTTGTCGCCTTGATTGCCGTGGTCCCTTGGACCCGATGGATCCGCCGTAAAGGTTCTCATCACGCCATTTTATGGGCGATTGGCTGGTTGTCTTTGGGCGTTATTCCTTTGATCTTCGCCCCAAATATTTTCTGGGCCCTTACCGGGGCTATTTTGTTAGGTATCGGTTTGGCCGGATTTCTCGTCTTAGCCGATGTCCTCATTTCCGAAGTCATCGATCAGGACGCCCATCAACAAGGAACGCGTCGCGAAGGCATATTTTATGGAATTAACGGCTTTATCTTGCGACTGGGCGTCTCAATTCAAGCCCTATTGCTCTATGTCGTTTTGCATTTTTCCGGATATTACGCCAACTCTATGGGTATCGCACCGCCGTTGACTCGACTCGGATTTCGGGCTTTAGCAGGGATTGTCCCGCTATTCTTGCTACTAGGCGCGTGGTTTCTCATCCGCAATTTCAACGTGCCGCAAAGCCCGGCGGAATGGGTTGAATCTCCGGAAGCATAGCCAGGATAAGAAGGAGCATGCAATGAATTTGGCATCGAAGCAGGTCAAGTTGCGAGAATTCAATCCAGGGGATTCTCCGTTCGTCCACACTTATGCCAATATCAAGCAGGTAACTCGATATCTAAGTTGGGATCCTAATCGTTGGCATGATTCTACTCAATTTATCTCACGGGCTATTACCACGGCTGCCACCAGTCCCCGTGTCAATTATGAGTTGGCAATTGTTGAAAATGCATCGGGACTTGTCATCGGTGGGGGACGCGGACTGGGATTCGAGGCAGCCACTCTATTAGTCCAATTAAGTGCTCAGCTCCATCTCCACTCCGTGTCCGCCACCTGCGATCCCAACAATATCGCTTCACAACGAATTTTGGAAAAGCTGGGGATGCAATATGTAGAATACCGAAGCCATGACGTTTATGTGCGGGGGCAGTGGCGTGATTCTCTGCTATTTACCGGCGAGATTCCGCCACTAGCCTTATAAGACTTGGCGGAAGATAGTCAACCATGGGACGAGACTCGTCCGAAAGAAATCGAGAAACCGCCTGATGGTTGGCAGGCACTGTTACCATCTTGGCAAACTCAGGAGTTTGTCCGTGAGACCTTAGCGGTCCGTACCGTAATGGCGGCTTCAGATCCTTTTGACGCGGGATCCCGGTCCCGGAATTTACCGATCGACTCCGGGAAAGCCCCAGCGATAGCGGGGCAATCAGAATAATTCCGGAACCGGGATAAACCATCCTCAATTTCCGATATTGGCTCGAGACATTCCCGTCAAGGTTGTAGTCGCTTCATGTCACGTGGGAAAAGGGTCACGTCACGAATGTTGGAAACTCCTGTCAGACGGGCCACGAAACGCTCTAATCCAATGGCAAACCCTCCATGTGGCGGCATGCCATAGCGAAACGCCGCCAGATAGCCTGACAGGCCCCGCTCTGATAAACCATGCCGTTTCAAAGCCTCAACATAATCCGCAAAATGATACAATCGCTGCCCCCCCGTGATGAGTTCCTGACCGCGAAAAATCAAGTCAAAGCTCCGGGTATATTGCAGGTTTTCCGGATCCGGGTGAGTGTAAAATGGTCGCTTCAATGCCGGATAACCCTCGACAAACAAAAAGTCAGACCCTAACTCTTTTCGCGCCCAATCGCCAAGCCTCGTGCGCCGGAGACAAGTCCGGCTCTCCAGTGACGTCTTCTCCGATAGCGTGAGAGATCATCGCCATCGCATCCTGAAACTGGACCACTGGAAAGGCTTCTGGAAGCAATGGCCAATCGTATGCCTCTTCACTGAAATGAGTGTGTGCCTCCTGCAACATTCCAGCCACAACGTGCTGGGCTAAATCCATCACCGTGTAGATGATCCTTAATAAACCCTACCTCGACGTCAAGGGAAGTATATTGGCTCAAATGCCGGGCGGTGTCATGAGGTTCAGCGCGAAATACCGGCCCAACTTCAAACACACGCCCTATGATCCCGACCATCACTTGTTTGTAGAATTGAGGACTTTGCGCCAAATATGCGGATCGCCCAAAGTATTCTATCTGAAACACATTAGAACCGCTTTCACTTGGCGTCTCCAAAATTTTCGGAGTATGAATCTCCACAAACCCTAAAGAAGAAAGAGTATCGCGAAACCCTTTAACCAAATGGCCTGTGATTTTAATCCAGTTCTGGGCATGAGGATGGCGGAGAGCCACTGCGGCATTATTCAATCTCGTGGGTAACGATGCCATCGGGAATTGCCCAGCAACCTCTATGGGCACCGGATTTACTGCCTCCGACAAAATTTCCAATTCAGGGTCTCGTATTTCGATACCCTGGGGCGCTCTCGGTTCGCTTGAGACGATCCCCGTCACGCGAACTACAGTTTCTGGATGCAAAGATGTCAAAGGTTGTTCCCGCAATACCAATTGCACAGTTGCCGAGCCATCTCGTAAAACGACAAACTGACCCCCGCCTAAATTGCGTACTGCGTGAATCCAGCCACCAACGGTGACCTGTTGGTTAATGGCATGGGGCAACTCCGAAATCAAATGCGGCAATTGTGTAATACAACTTTTGCGCTATCAGATTATCCTGAGCCGTTGCCCACTCTAGATCTTCACAAAACCCAAGATCTCGGAAAACAGTGACTCCCCCTCGTGCTGACCACGTTGCTCCGACACCACGAAGAGGTCAATGAACTTCTCCCGCCGCCTGGCCTCTACGAGGCCGAGGCGGGGGTTTCTGGATTTATTCCCAGAATTTCCTGGCTCATTGACCGCTGCGCGTGAGGCCGCGGGCCTCCCGTGTCTTGTGCGATCTCCCCAGGCGTGACTTCGGACCGCTCCGGCCCTAGCTTCCGAAAGTCCTCGCGTTGTTTGCGAGGAAAAATCCGCGTCTGTTTGTGTGGTTTCGTGAGCGG
>JAJZZP010000125.1 GCA_021797515.1 Bacillota bacterium
GCGACAGCGATAGCGCTGAATGGTCAGAACGTAGATCCCACGCCCATCTTGCACAGGACGCGTAGAGGTGCCGTTGCGTACGAGAGGATGATTGGGATCGGAGGGACACACGGGACGCGGGCCCTCGAGATTCCGGAGGACTTGGCTGAACGACACGGTTAACGGTATCATAGCCATAGATCACCGGATCTGACCGAGGGTAGGCAACCAACCTTAAAGCCCTCGGTCTTATTTTTTTTTTGACAATCCTTATGGTACTAAAAAACCCCCTAACATGGGGGTACTATGTCCACTAGCATAACTTAAACCGATGACAAATGGAATTGGCTAAAACACCCCCCCACGGCAACGTGAAGAGTGCCCCAATCCTTAATTCTCCAGGGAAGAACCCCGAACCCGTGCCACACGGTTCAGGAATTCCTCCGCAAGAGCGGGGACAGGTCACATGGCGTGTGTAAGACATCCCGAGCGGCGTCGTCGCTCGGGGACATCTAGGATGCCCGATATACGAGATCCTCTACAGGCAACGGCGTGTCGTGGGGGCATACTTATTGGCTTTGGCGGTTTTTCTCGCGGGAAGGAGCGACCCGGAATAATGGGGAGGATGTTGCGGGTCAGGTCTGCGATCCACCGTGCATAGGCGGCTTCTTGTTTTTGGGGATCCTCTTCGAGGATGAGGGCAATCAAACGAGTTTTCATTTTTCCCACCACGCTGGTGGTATTAATTTTGTACTTCGCGTATTTTCGCTGGCGTTGATCGCGGTGGGCCTCCCATTCTTCAGGGGCCTCGTGTTCGATCACGGAGGCCCTATTCGCCAACAGGAGGGTCGCATGATAGTCTTGTTCGACCACGAGCGGGGTTTTCCCCGAAAAATTCTCCACTTCCCCTTTTTCTTTGATGTCGTCATCGTGGGTCTCCACGCCCCAGCGTTTAAAATAGAGCGGTTTAAACGCAGGATCACTGATCTGGCTCGGCGTTACATTCGTAATCAACACTTCCGTTTCCCCCGTCGGCAAATCGATTTTCATCACGCGGAGCGTGATCACGGTGCCTTCCGGAACCGGAGTGCCCTGCTTCTTGAGTGCCCGGGCGCGCTGTGGGGTGACGCGCAGCGTCACCCTCTCATCCGGGGTCGTCGTGCTCAGTACTTTCTGATAAAAAGTCGAGGAGACCCGCATCACATATTTCAGGTTTTGCCCCGTCAAATCGTGGAGAAAGGCGAGAGACGGATACCCCCGATCAAACAAGAGCACGTTGCGTGCCGCATCGGGCACGAGACGCAGGAGGGCGTTGATGTTGAGTTGGGCCAAATCCCGTTCGGCCCTGTCATACCGCCCTAGCACCGCGTGAATGACCCACGGGTTTTCCCCATCGATCAGGTGGGATGCTCGGGCCCGTGCGACTGAAAAGCCCTCCGACCCCGTGGCTACCCCATAGGCTGTACGACACTCGGGGGTGTTGGGAACCTCGATCACACTGCCATCAATCGCCAACAACCGAAAGTCGTGAACCGTGTGGTCGTCATCGTCGGCATAGAATTGCTGGATGAAGGGCTCGTTCAATAAGGTGAAGGCTTCGGGTCGCAATTTTTGCCGAGCTTCGGAAAAAGATTGTTTGGTGTAGTACGTGAGTTCGGCCTTCTGGGGCATAAATTTTTCGCGAAGCTCATCCCATTCGAGTGGGGTGGTACGACGCACCATAATTCAAAATGATCGACACCAGCGACACGAACCCGACCTTACGCTGTCGGCTAAAATCCTGAGGATGTTGTTTGACCTGATTCCTAAAGTCCGCATGCTGCAGCATGCGGAGCACCGTCGCCAACAGATCCCGTGTTTTGGTTTTCATTCGTGCCACCCCCCGTGGACCAGGGCCTTTCTCAAATAGGAGGATGGTGGGTGGATATTCACGGGGTTTTCCACTATGCATACGATACGACAGCAAAATGACGACAGAATGTCGAATTCATCTGTTAGTTGGTGATGATATGGTAATGTGGGGAATGATACCCACGAACTAACCAGTCTGCCTTCAGGATTTTGCGGACCAGCACTTGTAAAGTGAAGTCAGATTAAACTACAGATGAGGTGTCGCAATGGTTCCGGAACACAAGATGTACATCAACGGCCGATGGGTGGAAAGCCATAGGGGCACGTGGTTTGATGTTTATGATCCCGGTACTGGATCAGTATTCGCAATGGTAGCCGAGGCATCGGGTGATGACGTCGACGACGCTTGCCGCGCGGCACGGAAGGCTTTTGATTCAGGGATATGGTCTGAACTCGCGGAACGCACTCGCGCCCGAGTTTTATTCGAAGCGGCAAATATTGTCCGGCGACGTCGTGAAGACCTGGCCGTACTAGAAGTGCAGGATTCAGGCAAACCTCTTCGCGATGCCTTGGCCGACATTGATGAGGCAGCGTATATTTTGGAATATTATGCGGGATGGGTTACCAAGTTGACGGGAGAGGTAATACCGGTCGGGCCTGAAGCTATGAGTCTGGTGCTCCGGGAACCCATGGGTGTCGTGGCTGCCATCGTGCCGTGGAATTATCCTTTTTTAATGGCTGTGCAAAAAACTGCACCGGCCTTGGCAGCCGGATGTGCAGTTGTGCTTAAACCTGCGGAACAAACACCCTTAACGGCATTGATACTGCCTGAGATATTGGAAGAAGCCGGGTTGCCGCCGGGAGTATTTAATGTCATTACCGGAGACGGGCCTCATGCTGGGGAGCCTCTAGTACGCCATCCTCTAGTGGATAAAGTAAGTTTTACTGGATCTTTGGAAGTGGGAAAACGAATCCAACGCATTGCTGCCAATTCGATAAAGCGCGTGACTCTGGAATTGGGTGGGAAATCACCGGCAATTATCTTTGCCGACGCCGATTTGGCGCGTGCAGTGCGTGGAACGTGCTACGGCGTGTTTTGGAACCAGGGTGAGGTATGTTCGGCGACTGCCCGCGTATATGTTGAGGATAAAATTTACGATCGAGTCGTGGAACAAATCGCCCAAGAGGCGTCAAAAGTGCGTTTAGGCAGTGGACTTGACCCAGAGGCGACAATGGGTCCGCTCATTAGCAACAGTCAAAAACAACGTGTCGAGTCTTATATTCGGGCAGCCCAGGACGAGGGGGCCGAAGTTGTGATGCAAGGTGCATTACCTGCCAATCCCGCCTTAGCAACTGGATATTTTGTGCCGCCAACAGTGTTTGTAGATGCGGACTCGGAATCAGCGATTATGACGCAGGAAGTATTTGGACCGGTCATGGCGATAAGACGATTTTACTCCGAATCCGAGGTGATGGCAGCCGCTAATAACTCGCCCTACGGATTGGCAGCCTCAGTGTGGACGCAGCAGTTGGATAGGGCACTTAGATTAGGCAAGGCGTTGCGAGCGGGAACAGTGTGGATCAATGACTCTCAACCTGCCCCGTCGGAAGTTCCGTGGGGTGGGTACAAGCAGTCAGGATTTGGCCGAGAGTTAGGCAAGCCGGGTTTAGAAGAATTCATGGAGATTAAACACCTGTATCTTCGGATACAGCAGTAACCGACATCAATTAAAAGGCATTCCGCCCAGAATTTATAAAATACACAGTGCAAGCTGCACAGAGGAATTGACCTTGATTTGCAGAATTCACGGAGAATATTCTCAGTCTAATTGTTGAGGGGGGGGAGAAAATGGGTCCACGTCGGCAAGATCCGATTCCAGAAAACGAAATGCCTAGGTTTGCCGGCGAGGCTACCTTTATGAAATTGCCACGGTACCAGGACGACCAACCGGTCTCGGTGGTCGTGGTGGGTGCGCCCTTTGATGGCGGTACCACTTTTCGTCCCGGTGCACGTATGGGACCCCAGGCGATTCGCCATGCCTCTGCAGGGCTTTACCCCTATCATCGCCAACGTGGCCGATTTTTAACGGAGGGCGCTACGGTTGCGGATGCGGGCGACTTGTTCGTTATTCCCATGAGTGTCGAGAAATCACTCCACTTCATGGAAGAGGCATTACGCGCCTTCCAGCTCGGCACCCGAGTGCTGTTGTTGGGTGGTGACCATTCGGTGTCATTGGCGGCATTGCGGGCTTTGGGAACAGAGCGGGGGGCGTTGGCTCTAATTCACTTGGATTCGCATACCGATCTTTGGGACGAGTTTTGGGGAAGCCGCTATAATCATGCCACAGTGTTTAGGCGCGCCCTGGACGAGCAATTAATCGATCCCAGGCACAGCATCCAAGTCGGGCTTAGAGGGAGTTTGGACAATGTCTCAGAAGACCAATATGGGGCCGAGTTTGGCATCGAACAGGTAACGACGGACCAGTGGATAGCTCAGGGAACGTCGTGGGTACTAGAACGAATACAGGCTCGGGTGGGGGATTGTCCCGTATACATTTCTTGCGACATTGACGTGGTGGACCCGGCGTTTGCCCCTGGCACCGGCACTCCAGAGGCTGGTGGCCCGACGAGCCACATGGTGTTGTCGCTGTTACGAGGACTAGACTGTCCCGTGGTTGGCGCCGATGTCGTGGAATTGGCTCCTGATCTGGATCTGACAGGAAATTCGGCCCTGTTTGCAGCGACTGTAGCGCATGATTTGTTGTTCACCATGATTCCTGGTGACGGTTGACATTAAAAAGGAGACGATATTATGAGTGCGACCCGCGAAGATATCTTGGCGGAATCGGAGCGAATCTTGGCATTAATGGCCACCGACCAGTTAACTGCCGCCCAGGGAGAACGCATTGTGCAGGACTCATTGGAAAACTTTCCGTTGTATGTGACGGAAGCAATTTTAAAGAGTCGCAAGTCCTATGCGGACCAAGTGGGCGTAGCGGAATGGTCGGATGAGGGAGCTGTTTTCTTTGACACGCAAGGCGCCGAGTATATCGATTGCCTAGGCGGTTACGGAGTATACTTGCTGGGACATCGGCACCCGCGGGTGATCCAAGCGGTGGAAAGGCAGTTGCACCGTCAAGCCTTACACAGCCAAGAACTAATTGATCCGCTCCGCGGTTATCTCTCGAAACTCGTGGCCATGATTACGCCGGGCGATCTGCAACACTCGTATATGGTAAACGCGGGCACCGAAGCCAACGAAATGGCTCTGAAACTGGCGCGACTGGCTACCGGGAAAAAGTGGTTCATCTCCACGGAAAAAGGTTTTCATGGGAAGACCATGGGTTCGTTGTCTGCCACGGGCAAAGGATTGTATCGTACCCCCTATTTGCCCTTGGTGCCAGGGTTTCAGCATGTGCCATATGGGAATGCAGCGGCAGTGGAAGAAGCAATCCGCCAATTGGAACTCACGGGTGAATCGGTGGCAGGCGTCATTGTTGAACCCATCCAAGGGGAAGGGGGGGTCAACATTCCACCAGACTCGTATTTGCCAGCCTTACGAGAGATTTGCGATCGGCATGCATGTCTCTTGATTATCGATGAAATTCAAACCGGCCTGGGACGGACCGGCACCTTGTTTGCGTCCGATTATGTTGGGGTGACGCCGGATATCATGACGTTGGGCAAGGCGTTTGGCGGTGGAGTGATGCCGATCGCGTGCATGGTAACCAAAACCAAATGGTGGGGACAAATGGAAGACAATCCGTTCATTTTAGGTTCGTCGACGTTCGGGGGCAACCCGCTTTGCGCATCTGCTGCCATTGCCGCGATCCACACCATTATTGAAGAAGATGTGCCTGGTATCGCAAAAGAGAAAGGCGACTATTTCCTCCGGGGACTCCGGAGGATTCAGCAGACGTATCCGGGGTTGATGGTAGAGGCCCGGGGTCGTGGTTTGCTCATGGGTATGGAATTTCGCAACCACGAAACTGGATACCAGGTCGCTAAATCGCTTTTTGCTGAACGTATTTTGGTGGGGGGCACATTAAACAATGCGCAAGTCATTCGCATTGAGCCGCCCTATTCGATTAGCTACGGACAAATTGATCAAGTTGTAAGTGCAGTGGAGCGTTCCCTGCAGAAAGCGGACGCCTAGCCTGGACCTTAAGGTGGGGTATTTAACGAAGGGGGAAGATAATGAGCACTGATGTGAAAGGGTTGGATGCCAATGTGCTCGGGCGCTTTGACTCGATTATCATGGCGATTGCCGGTAGTGCTCCGGCCTATTCGATTGCGGCCACCACGGCC
>JAJZZP010000019.1 GCA_021797515.1 Bacillota bacterium
CCCAGGCTTTATAGGCAATGGGACGCGCTGACGGGAAGAAAAAACTCTAGCGTCCTCAACGGCCGCCACCCGCTTGACCCCCTCCCGGCTTCGCTTGGGAAGGGGAATGCGCGGGCTTTATGTTCAAACGAGATGCAGAAAGCTTCTAACCCACTGTAAGAAACCCGATAGACTGTATTGTTGGGGGGCATCGCATTAAGCAAGTCATCCCATGCGGATTTAATACTGGCGCAGCAAGGCCGGAAATCTTAGATGGGGTAATTCACACCAGGGCGCTTAGGATATTCGCGGCCCATAACTAAATCGTTGGGGAAATGCGTCCAGCAAGGAGAAGTGGTATGGGGTCGCTATAGAGCACAATACGGCGATTGATGAGCGTTAAGGTGGGCCAGAAAACAGGAAAATCGCAGCTGGGCCGGAGATTTTTTGCAGGTAAACGTGGTATTTTGTCGAATGGATATGGATGCATAAAGATTCATCCGTTAACATTAAGAGGATAGATGCCAGTAATTGTTCGAATACATGAGGAGCAACGGGATTGAGTAGGATTGCGTTAGAAGATCAGGCGTTGGGGGCATTGCTGGGATTGGCCGCAGGGGACTCCATGGGAATGCCAACCCAAATGCTTTCCCGTAGTCAGGTGTTGTCACTTTTTCCTGAATTATGCTGGTTCCAAGATGGTCCGCAAGAAAATCCAATCAGTGTCGGATTGCCTGCGGGTCGGATTACGGACGATACTGAGCAGGCACTTATGGTGGCAAACCTTCTTGTTGCTGGCCACGGATCGTTTGATGGACGAACGTTTGCGGAACAACTGGCAAATTGGGCCCGGATAGCGGAACGCGATGGCAGCGAGCAACTTGGCCCTTCCTCCCGCAGGGCATTGGATAACATTTTGCAGGGAATGTCTATTGAAAGCGCGGGACGATGGGGTGCCACCAACGGCGCCGCGATGCGGATAGCACCGGTTGGAATTGCCTGTCGTGCAGAATCCGAGGTTGACTTAGTCAATCTTGTGACTGAAGTGGCTCAGGTCACCCATAATACTGGCCTGGCGATCTCCGGAGCTAGTGCCGTGGCATCGTTTATTGCCGCAACACTGGATGGGGCACATGTGGAGGAATCTCTAAATTTTGCGATTCGGGCGGCAAAATTCGGGGCACAAAGAGGATACTACGCGCCGGGTCCATCACTTGCTGCTCGGATTGAATGGGCAGTAGATTTTTGTAGATTGCCGGATGACGATGCGTTTTTGGATATATTAGACACACTCGTGGGTACTGGAGTCGCTACAGAGCAGTCGGTTCCCGCTGCATTTGCGTTGATCATGCGGTGGCCCATGAATCCGTGGAGGGTTATCACTGAGGCGGCTCGACTGGGGGGCGACTGTGACACTATTGGTGCTATTGCAGGAGCGATGGCAGGGGCGCAGACGGGAATTGGTGCGTTTCCGTCCAACGTGTTAGAAACCATTGAACAGGTTAACCACTTGTCATTGGCTTCACTAGCTCAGCAATTACTGCAATTGAGACGCGGGAGGGAACGAGGCTGAAAGAACTGGAAGCAAACCGCCCATGGCACGTTGAGGCTCATGGTATTGAACCGGTGTCCGACTTGGAAAGACGGGGGCGGGTGACCGACCTTTTTTGGATTTGGTTTGCGGCAAACATCGGATTGTTGGGATTGGTTTACGGAGCCATCGTGGTCTCGTTTGGTCTAAATTTTTGGCAAGGATTGTTGGCTATCGTCGGAGGTTCGTTATCATTTCTTTTAGTAGGAATATTCACCATAGCGGGCCGCGACGGCGGGGCACCGATGATGACGTTGTCGAGGGCCGTCTTCGGAATTTACGGCAATATCCTGCCCAATGTTGTGAGTTGGCTGTCGTTGGTGGGTTGGGAAACCATCAGCGTGATTACTGGAACGCTTGCATTAATGGCCTTGTTTGGCCTTTTTGTGCATTTTTCCCTAGACGTTTCTGCCATCATATCAATGGGACTGATGCTGGGACTGACAATTCTCTTTGGATTCTTGGGTCAAGCCACGCTAGTGGTGGTGCAAACCTGGGCAAGTTATCTGTTTGGTGTTTTAACTCTCGTGGTTATTGTGATGCTTGTTGGCAACACCAATTGGGCGGCGCTCTGGCATCACCCGGCTGGGCCTTGGTTGACTGGCTTTCTTCCTGCTTTGTCCATCATAATCGCGGGAACTGGATTAAGTTGGGCCAACGCGGCAGCAGACTACAGCCGGTATATTCCCAGATCTGCCCCCCGATCCCGCATTGTGTGGGCTTCTACATTGGGGGCCGTGATACCCTTGGTGGTGCTCATGGTGGTGGGAATGTTGTTTGCCACCCGGCAACCGGAGTTAGCCAGCTCCGCCAACCCGATTGCAGTGATAGAACGGGCATTGCCACCCTGGATGGGTGTGCCCTACCTGCTTACTGCCGCCGGGGGATTAATTGTTGAAGCCGATTTAAGCCTCTACTCCTCGGGTCTGAATTTACTTAACATGTTTGTTCCTTTGCCTCGATACAAAACTGTATTAATTGATGCGGCCATTATGATAGCTGGAACCATTTACGTGGTGTTGGTGGCACAAACCTTCTTCGGACCCTTTGAATCCTTTATTTTGCTGCTAGGAGTAGGCCTATCCGCTTGGGCAGGCATTTTTCTCATTGACCAGATCTTGTTTCGTCGCGAGATCTATCGTGCTACCGACATGTACCCAAATCTTAAGGCGAAGCGGTTTCGCTGGTGTGCCGTATTTGCTTGGCTGTTAGCAGTAGTAATCGGGCTCTTGTTCACCACCTCACCCTTTTTCACCGGCCCTTTGGCGCAGGGGATATTTGCCAACTCGAGTCTAGAGTTGCTCATAGCGTTTGCCTTGGGTCTGGGCCTGTATTTGGCCCTAATGGCTGTCAACACCCGGATTGTTTCTAGACGATCGGGCACGGGGATTCGGTAATGCCTCGAGGTCGTCTAGTATTATTAGGCAGTATTGTTATGGATGTCATTATGACAGTTCCCCAGCTACCAGAGCGCGGGGGAGATGTGATGGCGTCTTCGGCCCAATTTTACCCTGGTGGCGGGTTCAACGTGCTGGCCGCCGCCCACCGCATGGGAATGGAAGTGGTTTATGGAGGACTAATCGGCGATGGTCCCATGGGGGAACGCATCCGGGAACAGTGCCTCGAAGAGCACATTTCGTGTTTAGCAAGGGAGATTACGGGTGCTGATAACGGGTTTGTGATGGCATTGGTGGAGCCGGACGGAGAGAGAACTTTTGTCACCCATCCCGGAATAGAAAGTCAGTTGAAACCGATAGATTTAGCAGCGTTAACGTTAGATATCCATGATGTCGTCTACGTTTCCGGATATGACTTATTGTATCCAGTATCTGGGCCGACGATATTGCAATTTCTCAGGCTTCAGAGCCGGGCGGCTCGCCGCGTGGTGTTCGATCCGGGACCGCTCATTACGGATATTCCGATTCAACATCTGGAAGAATTGACGTCCCAAGCCTGGATCGTTACTGCCAGCCGCCGAGAATTGATGCAATGGACCAGCCAAGAGACTCCCGAAAATGCATTGCAGTGTGTGTTGCAACACATGCCGGCCAATTCCTGGGCTGTGCTCCGTGATGGTTCCGCGGGGGCTTGGTTGGCCGGTAAGGAACAGGTATGCTTTGTTAAATCTCGGAAAACGGTGGCTGTTGACACTACGGGTGCAGGTGATACCCACACTGGGGTACTGATTGCCCGCCTCAGTGACCAGGAACGCCCTTGCCAAGCCTTATGGACGGCTAATGTGGCGGCCTCTCTTTCCGTGGAGCGCCTGGGTCCTGCCACCTGTCCAGATCGGCAAATCGTGGAAGCAGAAATCAATCGTCTTCGCAACTAACAGGCAGATCGTTGCCGCCCTTTCCTCGAAGTTGGAGTATAGTAGGGAAGGAACGTGACAAGGAAGTTGGAGGCGAACCAAAATGGCAAGGGACTCGTTATGGCCCGTAGTCGATGTAGCGGCGCAAATCGGGCTTCACTCTTCTGACATTGTTCAACTAGGATCTTTTAAAGCAAAAATTCCTCTCGACGTAGTGTATCAAAATCCGCGTCGTGCAAAGCTCATCTTAATGACTTCAATTAACCCTACCCCACCTGGTGAAGGGAAAACGACTATGTCGGTGGGACTTGCCCAAGCACTAAGACGATTGGGCGTAGCAGCGACCGCCGTATTGCGGGAACCCTCTATGGGACCGACCTTTGGAATGAAGGGGGGCGCCACCGGAGGCGGAGCCTCACAAGTTGAGCCGTCTACTGACATTAATTTGCATTTTACCGGGGACTTCCATGCCATTACGGCAGCGCATAACTTGCTCGCGGCGTTGGTAGACAATGAGATATTTCACGGATCGCGGTTGGATGTGAATCCTGCCCGGATTTCTTGGAAGCGGGTCTTGGATGTAAATGACCGGGCGTTGAGGCATGTGGTGATCGGCCTCGGAGGGTCGAGCCAAGGGGTTCCCAGGGAAACCGGGTTTGACATTACTGCGGCATCTGAAGTGATGGCGGTGCTGACCCTATCACGTGACGTTAAAGAGCTGCGCCATCGTCTTTCGCAAATGATTATTGCCAGTGGTCCTTCCGGATATATTACCGTCGATGATCTCAAGGCGCAGGACGCTTTGACTGCTGTGCTGAATGATGCCATGATGCCGAATTTGGTGCAGACTAGCGAACATACGCCAGTGATTATGCACGGCGGCCCGTTTGCCAATATTGCCCATGGGTGCAATAGTATTGTGGCGACCGAGGCCGGACTGAGATTATCTGACGTGGTGATTACAGAAGCCGGATTTGGTGCCGATTTGGGAGCGGAAAAATTTTTGGACATCAAGGCGCCAGTTGCGAATCTTGAACCACAATTGGCCGTGGTGGTTGTCACCTTGCGAGCGCTTAGATATCATGGCGGACAACCGCTTGCGGTATCATCTACGCCAAATCAAAAGGCGCTCGAGGCTGGGATAGAAAATTTGTGGAAACACATAGAAAACCTGCAATCCTACGGACTGCCAGTGATAGTGGGAATTAACCGCTTTCGTGACGACACGGACCAAGAAATTCAATGGCTCATAGGCCAGTTGGGGAATCGCGGGATATCCGCGGCGGCCGCCAATATCTTTGCGGAGGGCGGGCAAGGGGGGATTGCTTTGGGCCAGCTGGTGCAAAACACGCTGTCGACCAAGAATTCAAACTACAAGCCGCTCTATGAGGAATCCTTATCTCTGGGAGACAAGATCCACCGGATTGCTACCAGAATTTATGGCGCCGGTGATGTGGAGTATAGTCCTGCAGCTCATAATGTTTTGAAACGGCTAAACAAATGGAACCAAGAACAGTTAAGGGTTTGTATTGCCAAAACCCAGTACTCACTAAGTGAGAACCCGGCATTGCTGGGTCGCCCAGAGGGATTTGTGCTCCATGTGCGCGATATTGAGGTTGCCCGGGGCGCCGGATATATTGTTCCTTTAGCTGGAGACATGATTCGGATGCCGGGGTTGCCCAAGGATCCCGCTGCATTTCGCGTGACCGTCGATAATCAGGGGGAAATTCACGGAATTAAGTAATCGCACATCGCAGTGTGAAGTGATCAAGACGGGGAACCTGGTGATAGGAATTCAAAGGGAATCTTGTTTCCCGGCGGTCGATGAACCAGGAATCCCCGTTTCTACCGTAAACCATCGAAGGCCTGCCCATCAGATCTCCAAGCTGAACATTGGCCGCTTTCGTGGTTATGACCGTGCTATTCGTAGCGTTGCCCGATGGATAGTCTGGCGCAACCTCTTCTCCGGCATGTGGTACTTTGCGGGTCACTTGAACAAAAAATGTGAGAATTTTTAGTGTTTCTTAGTGTGGGTGTCTTTCAATGTAACTATTCAGGTACCCCCTTGTCTCGCACCGTTTCCGCCCGCGATGTGCTCCGTGTAGGTGATACGTTCTGCTTAAATTTCCCGTCGAAGTGACGGCGCTGAATTCCTGTGGAATCCACGCC
>JAJZZP010000103.1 GCA_021797515.1 Bacillota bacterium
ACGTTGTAGATAGTCAAACGTCGTGGGCATAGGTTCAAACGCCAAAATTTGTCCCTGCCGCATACAGAAAGCCGCCCACAAGGTAAAGCAGCCAATATTTGCACCAACATCCACGACCGTCCATCCGCTTTGCGGAACAAACGCTTCGTCCAGCCCGTATGCTTGACCGACCCAGATTTCCTCAAACTGTTCTAAATCGGTGCGACTGGGCGCAGACAAGGATACCCGGGAAAATTCGGCTTGAATCTCACCATGTTCAGGTAAGTCATGTCGCAGCTTCTGCGCGGTTTCACGGTCTCGAAGAAGGGGAGGAATGTCTTGGGGGCGATGCAGAGCCATTCGTCCTAAGATTGCGCCTTTCTCATACCAGTGCACACATTCTCCCCCTTTACCATTATTCTTCATAGTCTAGTAAACTGTGGAGAATAAGGACAGTCTAGTGGCTCGTATTTGATTGAAGAATCTCTGTCCCCTTCCCCCTGATCAAGGCCTGCCACCCCATCACCGCCTTTCGTAAGGCGGACAATTGTGCATGGACTGGCGGTGTCGTCAGGGACGAAAGGCATCCGGCGAGGCTGGCAAACCTTGTGGTGGGCCAGCATGGTCCTGGGCAACCGGATCACCCTAAATCCGTGTGTGATAGGTCAGGTGGTGGCAAAAATGAACAATCGCTGGGGATCTCTACCGGATACCCCACTTATGTGCGAAACACGACCATCCCCAGACGGCATAATAAGTCGTCATTTCCTGATTGGATGAACCAGTAGGCAGAGATTGCGGGTCAAGTTTCGGGACCCCACGGATACTAGACCAATTGAACTTTTCGCTTTAGGAGGATTAACTAGAACTAGGCAAATGACTTACAATAATCATTCTTTTAAGCAGGAGGAAAAGTTCCCATGGATGAGTGGGTCAACGAATTGTTTCCCTTGATGAAAACGGCCATTAAGCAAAAAATTGATCTTGTGAACAGCATGGCACGTTACGGTCAGGTGCCCATGCGGACTGTTCAAATTCCCCACTTTGAAACAGATAGTACAACCCCTGCAGTTTCAGAGCAATTCCCCTATCCACAGAGTATCCTACGAAGCCCGACCGCGTTGGATTGGCCGCCACAACATCTTCACGCGATTTTAAGATGTGTCGAATTATACAAGGACCTTGAGAAGGTTATTTTTAACGGCCACGCCACAGAGCATAACACAAGCACTCTCACATCCATCCTGAACAACTTCCTGGACGATTACTTGGAAGAAGCTGTACCATGTCATCCTGAGTATTGGGATGATACCTTGTTCGCACAATTGTATCAGCAATTTGCCCAGTCTATAAAGGACGGCCAATACACTATATACAACTGGATGCCACTATATAACTTTCAGATGGAGACAAATGCGTTAGTGAGGCTTGACAATGATACTCTTATCACCGTACCCACTCGGGAAGACTGGATAGAGCTAAAGAAGATTGATTATTATGCGTTGTCGAGTTCCTTATGGCGATTTGAACGTCTGTTCATGAAGCACACCACAGTACACGAATACTATGCCACCATGGACGGCGGTATACCAGAACGTGCCAATCAATGGTTAAACGCTGTGAGACTGGTGGCAGGCGGCAATCCAAAGATACATGAAGTCCTAATGGTGCCAAAGCGAGGCGAGATGCGAATCACCCCGTGGACAGGGGGAACCATGGTATCATCTATATTCACAATCCCCACGGGTGGAAATCGCACCATCCTATATAATAAGCAAATACCAATAGTGAAACGCTACGTAGAGGCGTTACAAAACGTGGCTACCGAATTTCCAATCCTAATGACCCGCTGGATTATAGCCAATCAACGTCGCTCTGCAGAAGATCGGGTCATTGATGCTGCCATTGCCTTAGAAAGTTTGCTCTTACCTAACGACAGCCAGGAACTTTCATTTAGATTGTCCCTTCGTGGCGCCTGGTTGTTGGGGTCTTCCCCAGAAGAACGCAAGCAACTTTTAGAAGACTTCAAAATGGTATACAGAACTCGGTCCAAGATTGTTCACGGCGATGCGCCAGAACACGTTCCCGATACTGCTGATGTCGCTGATCGGCTGTTACGTAAATTGATAGAATACCTCGTCATTGGGGGATATAAGAGAGCCAACTGGAAGTCTCACTTAGATAAGGTAATATTAGGTTGAGAATTCGAAGCGTAACGCTGGGCGAGAGAGCCGTCGGATCCATGACAGCACGACAATTGAATTATGATCCCATTACTATGGGAGTATCGGAGAAAGACCGAAACTGCCATGTAAGACGCTGACACGACGGTCACTAACAGGCTGCCCGCAAAATCGAATCGCCAGAATCTTGGTGCGGCGTTGGTAACGGCGCGGTTCCGTTGTGCTATAAATGGTTATCACACCGTTACACACCATAAAATGCGCATGGAGACGAGTTGATTGGGCAAGCTGTGTCCGTCCTTGACCAACCACGCTCTACTTGGAAATGCCCTGATGTCATGATAAGTTGCGTCCCAATTTTCTCTCGCAGTTCTTGATAGTACGTCGACATGGGCATGAAATTCACCTCACGAACTACACGATGGAGCCCTTACAACCCTTCCCCGGTGGTGAAGGGTCCCCGGGTCATTCCCTTCCGTAACTTCTCGATGCACTCAAGGACATAAGCCACGTGATCCGCCGTCCTCATCGAATTTCTTGCATGTAGCAGTGCAGGTCTTAACGACTCCGCGGAACTGCCAAACTGTCGCATCCATTCGTATCGTGGCACCATCCAGAGGTGGAAATGGTGGGTGGTATCCTCATTATAGAAGTAGTAGACGTGGCCAATTCCGAGACAAGTTGATTGCGCCCTACGGATGCGTTGAATGAGGGCAATGTATCCGGTAGATTCGGCTGCTGTGAGTTCATCCATTCGATAAAAATGCCTCTTGGACGCTAAAATGACCAAACCCGGGATCGGATAGGCCACGTCCTGATGAGCATGAAAGTATTTGTCTTCATAAATGACCTCGCCCATGGGTTCAACCAAGCCGCTGGTGATGGCGCAACTGAGGCATTCGACTTCCACCACGTTTCCATCGGCCAAAGTGATCTTTCTCACGACTTCACGCACCCCATATACGTTAGATACTATCGGGTATCCGTATTTCATGATTGATCGGCCGTTGTGTCTCCCTGAATGAACCGAGACGTTTTCTGTTGATCGGAGTCATGCGTAAGCCGCGGCACAACCAGTCAAAGTTGATTGATCGGATGTCTTATGCTTAAGGCGCTAACGCCCCCGATAATCCCGTAGGAGCCACCCGACATGACCTCTCCTGTTGCGAGCAATTAGCGTTCAAAGAAGTCCTCTTGCAACACCACCTTCTTATCGACACGGACCGCATAAATGAAATCCCATGACCGGTCATTGTGGTTAAATCGGAAATGCGCCTCCGTCCAAGCCCCTGTTTCGTACTTATCGCCGAATTCCTGAGCAATCTGTGCTAGCAACGGCAACGCGTCAAACCCAGCCTGGAAAGACTTCGTGGTGCCACCCACAATATGGCCGTGGACTACCCATGACTTGGTCTGAATGGAGATCGTGAGTAGTCGTCGACTCCTTAGTGATCCGGCCCGAGGACGTGACTGGCGCTTAATCACTTGAGAAGCTTTGCGTGAAATCACCTTTCCAAGTTGATGTCCGATTTCGTCTCCGAAGCCTTTGGTCATTGCGACGATGGATACTCCTGCTATATAAAGGGTTCCAAACAACATCCATGCTTCCCACGATTTTTGAAAATGCTCCTGAAGATCGACGCGTTCACTCACGGCCGCAATGTCTCTCACTATGTCTACGGGTACATTGTGTGGGTTGTAAGCAAAAACATACCGGGGGCCCGCAACGGCGTCTTCGTCGGTATTCCCTAACGCGCTAGGAGACCGCCTCTCTTCTAGATGAAGGTAAGATGCAATTGGAATCGGTTGAATGTCCGCATATAACAGGTAGGAATCGCCTGTGTTTTGAACTACGGCAGCATTCGATACAAGTCCGACGGGTGGTAGTGTGGGGTCGTGCTCGATGTTGAGTAGAATGCCATCTCTATTTATATCCTTAGCAAACTGTTCCAAGCTGGCTGAAGTTATCGTGTCCCCTTGCAAATCCGTTTGGGTCGACGAGATAACTGAACGTGTATTGGCAACCTCCGCGTGAGCGTTCCAAAACTGACTAACTTTGTTGGCGCTAACGACGCGCCCGGACGAGCTCATTGTTCGACCACCTCTATCAGAATCATTGAACCAGGATTTTCACATGTTCCCGACCATTTCCTTGTGCAAGGGCGGCATCCTCGCGCACGTTGCGCCCGAGGTAACCGCGATACGGTCGCTTGGAGTCGGTAGTTCTCTTTCGATGGCTATGAATCCAGCTGTGTGACCCTGAGTGAGCAGACTACAGTTCAGGTGAGCACCATGCCCGTGTGTGACGGTCACTAAGGCGCATAAGTGCCCGATATTCCCTTAACGAGGATCTACCGCTACTAATCTGTCACGCCAAAATATGAAAAAGCATCCTTGACTGTTCGCGGATGGAAATCCAGTTGCTCCGTAGGAATCCCGTGTTCGAATCCATATTTGACCGCGTCCGTCCATGTGGACGGGTCCACCGTAACCGGAAAGACTCGATCTTGATAGACAACCACCAACTCAGCGCCTCGAAAAAAATGCGCATACCAGCAGCCGTCTTGGATGTTAATCATACTGTTCTGAAGCGTGTCCACCAAGGCAGTGAATTCCTCATCAGACACCGACACCAGCATCAACCCCCACGACCCGACCTGTCGATGGCTAATCACATTTAGACCGTTGAAGCCGTTATCGTTTTTAAGAGATCGATCGACGACAACTCCCATGTACTCTGTTTTCACGTTGCCTCCTTGTATCCGTGTCTGTCACGGTAACTCCATTAAAGCGCATATTAAGTACGCTTAATGCATTTACGCCCCCGAAAGTCGATTATTATCTTCATACATCACTTAGGTTAGCTCAATTCGCCTTCGTTTAGCGAAGACTCTCGACGTCACCTTATTCGTGGGTATTTTTGAGCCACTTTAAAAGCAGTTCGTTGAACTCCTGGGGCTTGGACAGGTTGGGGAAGTGCGCTACGTCGGGCATGCGGACGATGGTGGCCCGCGGCAAGGTCTGTTCTAAATAGTCGGCCGCCGCCAAGCAAAAGGCCGTATCATTGTCACCGACAACGACCATGACGGGCATGTCGAGATCTCCGAGCGCATCGGTGTCGTCCATGTCCCGATAGTAGGCAAAATCTCCGTGATTATTGAGGAATTCCCGGTACATCCGGCGGAACGCCTCGCGATTGGCCTGAGATACATGCTGCTCACTACCGTCGATGCCAACGAGCCAAATCGCCTCGGCCAGGTCGACGAGTCGGTCGATGTCATGGCCTGCTAAGGCGGCTTCATATTCCCTGTAGATGGCCGGCTCAGGGGCATTGAGCACAGGTTGAAACCCAAAGAGTCCGGTGCCCGCCAAGACGATCGATCGGATCCGATCGGGGTAACGGGTCGCCGCATGGATCGATACCGAACCGCCCAAGGAGGATCCCACCAAAGTCACCGTACCCACCTCCAAATGATCTAACAGCGCTAGGAGCGTATCCGCCGGATCGTAATTATCGGAGGCGTTGTCGCTCGATCCATATCCCAGCAAATCGTAGGTGATACAACGGTAGTCATGGGACAATGCATCAACTTGTACGCACCACTGCCTGTGATCGGCAAGAGCCGAATGGAGGAAAAGCACGGTCGGCCCACCACCGGTTACCTCGTACTGAATTGCGCCTTGCCGAGTGACCAACTCATTCATTAACAATTAAGGAGGCCTGAAATTTTAACGTACGAATAGAACGGTTATGCTGGACAACGGCTCTGCGTCTTGCTATGCTTCGTTGGGCAACTCTAACAAAGGAGCGGATAAGATGCAAGCT
>JAJZZP010000098.1 GCA_021797515.1 Bacillota bacterium
GACCGCTTTCGGCAGCGAGGCCTCACCCCGCGCCAAATTGAGGTGGTCGCGGCCCATAAACTGGTCCGCATTGGGTGGGCGATGCTCGCGTATCACCAGGTGTTTGCCCCGCCCACCTGGAAGGGTCGCGCTTGGGCCGCTGACTGGCGGCCCAAGATTCACTGTATTTTGTCAAGAGGAATTCCCCAAAATCATCATCTAAATTCCCCAGGGGGGGTGGGGAATTTTCTTCGGTCAACGTAACTAGCACGATCGGTGGGGAAAATTCTATAATGTCCCACGTGAGATGGCATAAAAGTCGCCATTTCAGGACTCCCTCCCGATCAGAATCGTGTCGGAGACTAGCTCGGAACATGTGTTCCCCATGTTTTTGACATGGATAATCGACTGGCCGTGTTGGCGTCTGAGTCGGTAGCACAGATCCTCCCTGAGGGGTAAGGAGACACCCGTCAAGGCTAAATTACGCTTCGCGGCCTCCCCTAACCGATTTAATCGGCGTGTCACCTGGTGACACGTTTCCTCAGAGGGGCTCCGCCTACGGCGTTCGCCCTTCTGAGCGTTTTATGCACTTTCCCCCACAGGCGATCCCTGGTGATTATGCATCGGCCGTTTTGGTGAAATGCGACGGGCGTTTTTGCGGAAATGCTGCTGGCGTTTTTGAAGAAATTTCATCGGCAATTTTGGCGAAATGATCTCGGCTTTTTTGGACATTTTCAAATCGGCCTTGACAGCGCTAATGCCATTGGTCATCACTGCGACTCGTATGGACGTGAGATTTCCCGGTGGGATGGGTATCCATGGGCCTCTGTCGTCACCGAACAGCCCTATGGGCTGGGATTCGCGTTTGCCGTACGGCCGGAAATCCGGCCTACGGCAAACGCGAATGGTATTGGCTCCCCGGGTGTTGTGATCGGACAGCTGATAGCCCCTGGCCTGGTGACACCGTAAGTTGAACTGATAATAAAAACGGTGAGCCCAGCCACACCCGTGGTGTACGTCATCACCCACCGTCTTTCCCCCCATCTGGTCATTGCGTTGCGAGCATTCCGGGAGGATTGCTCGCGGACCAGATCCCACCAGGCGAAGGCCGTAACGTCAATCCAACGGGGGATCCTGGTCCCAGGCAATACGGGTGAGAGCTCCGAACGCGGGCAGGACTGACTGTCCCCATGGCTTCCTCACACCCGGAGAACGTGAGGATTCGAATCACAGGTCACTCGGTGACCCGATTAGAGGAGTTGCCCTCCTTCGCTGCCTGCTCGGTTCGGGCACGCCATTGTCGCAAGATCAGTGCCGCGTGGTGTAAGGCCTGACCCTCGTAGGGATAGGCGGACGGCCCGGTCTGGCTCCAGGCTTCGAGTTGCCATTCGACCCGCGCCCAATCCCACGCGGCGGGGCTGGGGGGCGGTGTTCCGGGCGGACCCGCGGCCACGGTACGGTTCACCGCGTCCCAATCGATGGTCAGCGTCGGAAACCGTGCCGTAATACGGGCCTTAACTGGCTCAGGGACGGTGTATTCGGCCCCCAAGCTGCCTAAATACTGCTGCCGTTGCTTGCCATGATCCCCTATCGTTGCCATCAGTTGCGCAGTGTGCCCACGCCAACGAATCCATGCCATTACGATTCCCTCCTCTGCGATGTACGCCGGGTGGTTCGCGATGGTCGGGAGCCGGAGCGCGACCGCCATTCGGCGGTCAGTGGCCAAACCCGGGATTGCGTTCCTGCGGCGGACGTGGAGAGCAGATGCCAGGTCGGACGGCTCCACCGTCGGCGACGCCAGCCGGGAGATAATCGGTATCCATACCAGGGGACTTGCGCCGATCCTCCTGCCACGATGCGGGGATTCATAATGAGTGGGCCCTCACGGTACCACGGCGTGGTGGGGGCCAGCGGGCCGATGTCGGTGGCGTTGACGCCGAACATCGCGTAGGCACAGTCCCCACAATAGCGTGCTCCGCCGCGGGGATTGGCCGTCGCCGCCCGATTTCGCCGCCACTCTTGGCGCTGGGGGATCACGGCTACCCACAGACCAGTCTCGTGCGTTGTCACACGGCGATGACATACCCTACACCGCACCCGCGCTTCGTTACGGGATCGGGGCACCCAAAAGAGACAGATCCAGGGGGCCACAATGGTCCACCGGGCCACAAATGTGGCCCATCGTATACGATAATGCCGAGAAGTCCTGTGAGCGCTCCCTCATTAAGGCATGTTTCATCCGGTAGCTCTCGCCTTCGAAGACCATCAGGTGCCCATGATGGGCCAGTCGGTCGATGATGGCCGCCGTCATCTGTTCATCGGTAAAGACGGTCCCCCACTTGGAAAACTCGAGATTGGTGGTGATAATCAAACTGCGGGTTTCGTAGCTGTCGGCAATGACCCGAAAGAGTAATTGGGCGCCTTCGTGGTCCACAGGGACATACCCCCATTCATCGAGTATGATGAGGTCCGCCCGTTGTAACTCATGCAGCAGACGCTCGGCTGTCCCTGCTCGTTTGGCCGCACTCAGGCGCATGACGAGGTCGGTTACCGAGAAAAACCGGACGGTGAGGCCCCGTTCGCAGGCTGCATACCCCAGCGCCAAAGCAGTGTGACTTTTGCCTGTTCCGACCCCACCAAATAAGACCAGATTGCGATGATCGGTGATAAACGTGCCCGCTTCGAGATCGGCCCATGCGAGTGCCGAGGGTAACTTGACCCCCTGCCGGTCGAATCCCTCCAAAGTTTTGTAGGCCGGAAACCCCGCCCGGGCGATGAGGCGTGCACGGCGATTCACTTCGCGTTGGGCCAACTCGGCCCGAAACACCGTGAGCAGAAATTCTTCCTGGCGGGGTGTGGCCTCCTCACACAAGGCCACTGCCGTCTGAGTCAGCACCAATTTGCGGCAGTATTGGGCAATTTCTGCGCGCCGTTCGGCGCGCTCTTGTGGATTAATCATGCAACACCTCCGGGATTAAGCGATCATAGGTCGTCAGATCGACCGTCGACGCCTCCGTGGGCGTCCAATAGGCCATGCGCGTGCCGCGTACGAGGATGTCGGCATACGCGATGTGCTGGGAGTGCACCGCCTCTTCCAGGGCCCGCTGAGCATGGTCGAAGCCATAGCGATCCGTGAGATCGGCCCATGCCTTCAGGCCGCTTCGGAGGTCATCGCGGGCATACGGATCGAGCGTCGTCACAAGCCCCTCCGGCAAGACGCCGCGCAGGCTACAGTTGCGAAAAGCCCCGGGATTCCGCGATAATCGATGGTATCGGTGCGCGTCTCACCATATTGTCGGACATGGGTCGTAATCGGGGTGCCATCCGGGGTGTAGGGCACCACCGTCAACGCCCCGATTGCCACCACTAATTCGTGCCGGGCCCACTCGGGGGCTGACGAATACCAGTGCTGAGCATCCAGCCGAAATTTCCCATAGCCGTCGGTTCGGACGCGGGTAAAGCGGATGGGGCGAAAGGGTCGCGCTGGTAGGGCACGGAGGGCTTGCTGATCGGTGTCAAACAATTCCGCGATCGGGAGGCCCTTTTTGTAATGCGGGCGGTGCCAGAGGCGCTCACACTGTGCAAACGCTGCCTGATTGGCCGTCGTCCAATCGCCGAGCACGGGGGGCGGGACCATGAGCGTCCGACGTAAGTAGCCCACATTCACTTCCACATTACCCTTTTCATAGCCCGCCTCCGGGTTACAAAAGGTCGTCTCGAATCCATAGTGCGCCTGAAACCGCTCAAAGAGCTCGGCATACCGAATGACGTCGCCCATACGCCGGCCGACCCCGGTCGCGTTGTCGAAGATTAGGTGCGGGGGAACTCCGCCGAGCCATTGGAAGATGTCCCGCAGGCCTTGGGTGACGCATTCGGCTGTCTCCCCGGGGAAGTATTGGATGATGCCCGCATTACTAAATGGGAAGCTCACCGTCAGGTATTTCACGGTCTGGGGGGTGAGGTCGTCGGCTTGCCAGTAGACGTCTGCCGTCCCAAAATCCACTGGGGCCACACCCGGATCCCACGTCAATTCCAGCGTGCCGGTTTCTGACCGCGGCCGTTCTTGGCGCATCTGTTTGATATAGCGCTGCACCGCAGAATAGGAACACGTATACGTTTCGGGAAACGTTTCTTGCAGACGTTGATGCACCCGTTCTGCGGTATGTCGTTGCTTGTACCGTACCCGCGCATCTTCCGCGAGCCAGGCTTGAATTGTCGGCTTAAACGGGTCCAAATTCGACGCCCGCACGGGCGTCTGGGGGAATGGCTCGGAAAAGTCCTCTTGCCGCACATAGTGGCGAACCGTTTTGCGATCGATCTTCAGCTCTTCGGCAATGGCTGAGATGCTCCAGCCTTGCGCCCGTAACAGGACCATGCGTTGTTTCTCTTTCATGGATTTCACATCCCTATCCTCCTCTTGTGATGGAAAACAGTAACCTTTCCACCATATCAAGGAAGGTGAATCACTCTCAACTATTCATGCTGAAAGTGGGGAATTTCACGCGCTGAAAGTGGGGAATTCTGGCGCTGAAACTGTCCATTTCTATTTGACGATATACAGATTCACACCGCGGCAAATCGGCGCACCGCCGAAGCCACGTGGTCCCGATTCATGATGACGCGTCACCGCTAAGGTATTCCCGGGGGAGACCGCCCTAATTCCTAGGCCGCGAGCCTGACGCAAAGATAGGTCCAACCCCCGGTCCCCTTGCGGGGCCCCCGCTGAAGCTCGGATCAACCTCTGGGGCGTACGAGCCCGTGTAAGTCAGGAGGAGCCGCTCGGGACATGGGGCACCGCACCTCATAAAATTGGTAGTGGTTGTCAGGGATAAAATGGTAATTCCTGCACGGGTTGATCCTGACCAGGAGCCGATATTTATCCCCAAAATAAAAGTGTTGACATATCCGATAACATCTTTGAGTGAATATTCTGACTATAATTAATAAAATTGGGAGATTTTTAGGTGTGGAAAACAAGTTCAATCGTTACTCTTACAAAATTGATGTGCAACCGTCAGGGTCTAGAGAAAAAACCGTTGACAATAGTGCCAAAATACAATTTAATAAACGAAATTGGGATACAAAATACGATATAATCATTAATAGATCGGCGATGCAATTTGTTGACATTGGGGGTACGTTGATGATTCGTCATCGGTTGAACAAAGTAACCTCATTAGAAGGGTTCGTTTATTTAGTTCCCGCGGTATCGATATTTTTATTTTTCATCGTGGGCCCAGCATTGTTTGTTCTCGGAATTAGTTTTTTTCACTACAACATCCTTAATTCGGTTTCATCTCGGTTTACAGGATTGGCTAATTATCACCAGGTGTTCACAACAGAGGCGTTTTGGCGAAGTCTCCTAAATACTTTATATTTTATTATAGGGACCGTGCCAACCGGAACGTTCTTCGCTCTTTTCATTGCATTGGTATTGATGAACAAATTTACAGGTAGGGGTATTGTACGTGTTGGTGTATTTGCTCCTTATGTTACCCCCGTTGTAGCAACGTCAATTATATGGATTTGGATTCTTAACCCCCAGTTCGGACTAGCTAATGGTATTCTCCACGCTTTTCGATTACCCGAAGTGGGATGGCTGCAGTCTCCGAGATGGGCTATGGTTGGCGTTGTACTGTATACATTGTGGCACGGTGTCGGCTTTAACGTTGTGATTTTTATGGCGGGATTATCTTCTATATCTGCTGAACTACGGGAAGCCGCGAGGATTGATGGTGCTAATCGGTGGCAAGAGTTCCAAAAAGTGATATGGCCTTTATTGAGTCCCACGACCGTATTCATACTGATTATTACGACGATAACGTCCGTCCAGGCATTTACTCAGTTTTATACTATGACTCAAGGGGGGCCCATTAATGCAACAACTACCACGAGCTATTTATTATATCAACAAGCCTTCTTGTTTTTCCACACCAGTTATGCTGCGGCTCTTGCTGTTATCTTGTTTTTAATTATTATCGGACTAACTCTGGTTCAAACACAAGTAGTTCGGACAAATACGGGGAACTAATGAGATTTTTGGGAATTTCGTGTTTCAGACTACTAGGGGGGCGATTAATTTGAAAAGGTCTTATCGACGATTAATTTTTGCAGGCCTACCTGTTTCACTTTTGACAACCGTCATAACTGGGTGTGGCACTTCAAACGCAAATGTCACCGCTGGTCAAGGAGGAAAGGTAACCATAACTTTTATGGAAACAATGGTTTCGGGTACACAGAAGCCGGCTTTGCAAGCGCTTGTCACTAAGTTTGAGGCGTCTCATAAAAATATTACGGTAAAGTTGATCGGAGAACCGGACTTCAACACGTTACACGCTAGTGAAGAAGCGGCGATCGCTGCTGGTTCCCCACCCACTATGGCTCAAGTATATATGGACTGGGCCGCTACTTATGTGAAAAACGGATTGTTGGCCCCATTAGGGCCTTATATTAACGGAACTAATGGGCTATCAAAGTCTGAACAGAGTGCGTTTTATCCGGCCATTTGGGATAGCCTCAAACTTTCTGGGGGAAAAATTTGGGCTATGCCGTTTAACACCGCCGACCTCGTGATGTACTACAACAAAACTTGGCTTTCTCGATTAAATGACCCCGTACCTACGACGTTACAGCAATTCCAGAAGACTGCAGCGTCGGCCGTGTCTGCAAGTAGTAATACATGGGGTCTTACGATAGACCCAGGTTCAACTTCAGGCCCTCAGGACGGGACATTTGTCTTTGTTGCGGTGTTGAGAGCTCTTGGCGGTCATCTCGTTAAGGACGGCCATCCTACGTTTAATACACCACAGGCGCAAACGGCCTTGCGTTACATCCAACAGTTATATCAATCAGGAATTCTTAAAACAGGGACAAACTATCCGGGTAGCGCCGCCCTTGAAGCCGGACGATCATTATTTCAATTGGGAACTAGTGCTGCCTATCCATATAATGTACAGGGGATCGGCAACCGCTTTGCTATGGCCGTGGCTCCGTTTCCTAACGGACCAGGTAATCGCCCGGGAAATGTTATGCGTGGCAGCAATATTGTGTTGTTTTCTAATGCGTCTTCGGTTGAGAAAAACGCCGCGTGGACTTTCATGAAATGGGTTACCGCTCCAAAGCAAGTAGCTTATTGGTCGGAACAAACGGGATATATCCCGATCAGTAAAACGGCTACCACACTGATGCGGCCTTTCATTGCAACCCATCCTATATTTCAAGCAACTATCGCTTCATTGCCAGATGCAAAAGAAATCCCCCCAATACCGGGAATGACACAGGCATTGGGTTCTTTAGGTAACGCCATTCAAGAAGTGCTAACGGCTCACATGCCTATCTCTCAAGCTTTGAGAACTGCGCAATCAGCAGCGGTCAGTGAAGTGGCAAAGCACTAAGGAGAGAGGATAGGAAACAATGGCAAATGATATCCGTCCCGAAAGTCGTGGCACAAGTACTAATTTAAGCATTTTTTTTAAGGGTCATCTTAAAGGCCAAGGCTGGTTCCGGATTTTTTTAGGCTGGTTCCTCTTGCTGATGTTTATTTTTCCGTTTTATTGGGTCATAGTGACTTCGCTCAACGGTTCAAGTCAGGTGATGCAGTATCCCCCAACTTTTCTGCCTCACTGGCAATGGATTAATTACCTGCGCGCGTGGAGCGAAGCACCGTGGGTTACTTATTTCGCCAACACAATTTTTATTGCGAGTACTACTACATTGTTGGCATTGGCAACATCGTTATTAGCTGGATTCTCTCTGGGAGTTCTTCAATTCAAAACGCGAAATCTTTGGTTTGCCGCAATTTTGAGCCTTTTGATGATACCTCAGACAGTTCTCCTGATTCCTGATTACATTCTCATGCGAGATATAGGATGGTTGAACACATACTGGGTGCAGATTGTTCCGTGGGGTGCGTCGGTATTTGGCATCTTTTTACTGCGCCAGTATATGCTCTCATTACCTCGAGAGTTAATCGAGGCAGCTGAGTTGGACGGTGCCTCACGAATGAAATTCTTGGCTCGAGTGGCGATGCCGATGGTAAAGCCGGCACTCGTTGTCATAGGCTTGTATGTATTTATTGGTTCGTGGGATAGCTTTCTGTGGCCATTCATAATGACTCAAAGTCCATCTGTGCAACCTATTGAAGTGGGACTCGCGTCGTTTTTAGGAACGAATGGATACGATTGGACAGGATTATCAGCTGCCGTGGTATTCACAACGTTACCAGTTATGTTGTTGTTTCTTGTTGCTCAACGCCAATTTCTTGAAGGGGCGCACGCTTTCGGGAGTGGTCTAAAGGGGTGATGACAAACAATTTGTAAGCACTCAGCGGTTGTTTAATAATGCGGAAAGAAGATGAGAATTATGGCGGGCCGGGTGATAGTACTGGGATTTGATGCTTTGGTTTTACCTTTAGTAAAAGAGTTCATTGGACGGGGGCTCTTGCCGAACTTTGAATTTTTAATGAAGAACGGCGCGATCGCTGAAGCCATGTCCGTATTGCCACCTTACACTCCCACTAACTGGGCTACAATTGCTACTGGAGCATTGCCTGGACGCCATGGCGCGGGGAATTGGGATGATTCCACGGTATTGGACTCAATGGATAGGATTCCGAACTCTACCTTTGACGCTCGAGCGCTAAGTGCAGACACCTTGTGGGCCGCTGCAGCTCGTCAAGGATTTAGTAGTCTGCTGTTGGCCTACCCTGGGTCCTACCCAACTGATAATCCGAATGTTACGATTGTAGCACCACTCTATCGTGGCCTTACGGGATACGCATGGGCTCCCGGCCAGGAATATGAAATAGAAATACCTCGGGACGATTCACCCGTTATCTTGATGAACGAGGCGGAACGTGCGCAACTCGTGGTTCCGACGGAAGACGGACATCATGCCACAAAGGGAGGCCATGACCAAGTTCCTCTTTTTTATGTGATTCGTAAGAATGATAGGTTATGGATTTCCGTCGAAGGCAATTTATTATGTGAACTTATGCTAGGGCGATGGAGTAACTGGTGCGAGTTGCCAAAAATCGCAACGGATACGGCCTGCGTTCGATTTCGCCTCGTGCAAGAGTTGCCGACAAGTATTCGCGTCATGCGTTCGGAAATCTATCCTAAATCAGGATTTACATATCCTTTGGACTATTCGTCTGTTGTATACCGAGATCTAGGCCCTGTATTTGAACATCCTGCAGTTTTCAAAAGGTCTGATCTGCAGAGTTTCGAAGCCGTTCAAGACGAATTGAAGGACCAAATTAATTGGTACTTTCGGATTGCTCAACACGCTGCTCTTTATCGACCATGGCATCTGTATATGCATCATTGGCATTGGCTTGATACGGTGCAACACTCCTATCTAGCGGATTTTGATCCCGATGGTGATTCTCCGCAGGATCCGATTGCGGTCACTATAGTCTCCCGAAGTTATCAAATTGCGGACGAGCTTTTAGGAAAATTCCTGAACCTAATAACGTCCGAAGACCATCTGTTAATCGTGTCTGACCATGGTCATGTACCCAACCGGCGTATCGCAAGTGTTGATCGGCGGCTTGTCGAAGCAGGATTGGCCTACTTTGACCCCGAACGACTACCAGCAGAAGTTATAGACCGACGTCGATCACGTGTGTACACGTTGTCACCGCATCAGTTGGCGATTAATTTGGAAAACAGAAATGACACAGGCATTGTCAAACTACGAGATTTTTCGCGAGTTGTTCGCGAGGCACGGGACACTTTGTTGGATTGGACGGACCGCGATACAGGGGACCGTGTCGTGGCTTACGCATTAACAAATGACGACCAAAATTTACTTGGATATTTCGGACCACGCCGCGGCGATGTTTTATTTCTATTTAATCAAGGCTATGGCTGGGGTACTCCAAATGGACATTCGACTATAGGACCGGCTGATGGCAGTGCGAACCATGGGTCCCAGTTGCCGACAGCCAAAACAATGCGCTCATCAAACCTTGCAACAATTGGGGCTATAGGTCCAAGAATTCGCGCTAGTTACGAAAGGGATAGCAGTGTTGAAGGGTATCTTTCATTATTAGATGTAGCTCCGTTGATAGCGGAACTATTGGGTATAACGGCCCCCAGGGATAGTCGGGGCGCAGTTCCCGTCGATTTTCTCAAGTATTAACCTTTCGATCATTTACCCATTCTAAAGTTTGAGGATCCGTTGGTAAAAAAGTCGTCTGGAAATGACCCAGCATCATCGACCGGGCCTTGCACTTTAAGGAAGTAGGTCCAAGCCTGATACTTTTAATAAGAGGAGACAGAAAAACATGGGAGCAATTTCTCGTCATATAGCTTTAACCTCTGAGCAAACAAGTACAAGCGGATATCCGCAATTGGCGTTGGTAGGAAATGATAGTTTATGGATTACTTGGCAAACGTGGATCGAAGGTCATCACGATGAAATCTATATCGGGCACATCGAAAATGGACGCATAGTCGAGGCAGAATTATTGTCTAATCCTTCCCATAATGGGTTTAGGCCCTTTATTCGAGAATATCAAGATAAGTTATGGGTTGGATGGACTGAATTTGCGAACAACCGGGCAGAATTATGGTTAGCTTTGTTCGATAAGGGGCAAGTAGTTTCTAAACGTAAACTGCGGACTGCTGAAAATATCGGGTCGGCCGCATGGTTTAAAGATGAGAAAAATTTACTTGGAGTTATTTGGACGGAAGAAGAGGGCCAACGGTCCGATATTTACCTGTGCCAAAATATTATGAACGATGGGGAATTCACACGATTCACAGAAACTGGGCAAGCGTATCGTCCTCAAGCAATTGTTGGCGGAGATGGACGATTGTGGGTGGGGTACGAGGTATACAACGAGAACACCTATGATTTGGCCGTTCAGGTTCGAACTTCTGATGGGGGTTGGTCTGATGTTCAACGGGTGCATGATGCACCGGAATACACTAATTCATGGGCTACCGGACTCCAACTGGTTCCTCACCGAGAAGGAGTAACAGGTTTTTGGTATGATATGGCGGAAGCTGCTCAAGTAAGTTTCTGGCGTTCTTCATGGAAGTGGAATTCCCAATCAAACGAAATTCAACAATTTCCGGTGGAATGTTTTCAAAGTAGTCATCAATGGTATATGTCGTGGTTTGCCATTTCCTTGCCTGATTATTGCAGTCTTCTCATCTACAATTGGGGGTGGGACATCCACGCAAGAAAATACGAAGAGCATGCATCCACTGAACCAGTTAATCTCAGTTACTCGGGGGATAATTCATTTGACCGCCGCCCTCATGCAGTGGTAGATAGTCGGGGAGTCGCTTATGTGTGTTGGCAACACGCACCGGCCAATGGACATAATCGCCGAAACAGCGACATTCGGTTGGTTTCTGTGACTTTAGAGGATCTTAAATTGTTAGGGAATCCAGGCGACGAACAAGATAATAACTCTTTCCTCCAGCCTCCGAAAATCCGACGGGAAGCTGTGGTCGCTTCTCATGACGCGAATGCCTCCTTGAAAAATGAGGAACCGTATTCTGACTTGTCACTTTTTTGGGGCGACATCCATGGCCATAGCGCCCTATCAGATGCGCTGGGAGAAGTTGATCAATACTTTCATGCCGCCAAGGTTCGCGGGGTCCTGGATTTTGTGGCACTGACAAATCACGACAATTTCCCTGATATGCTCACACCTGCCGAGTGGGACTATACTCGACATTATGTAGAGGCTTTCAACGAACCTGAGATGATGGTTACTTTACACGCTTTTGAATGGACCTCAAATGAATTTCAGCATGACTACGGACACAAGAATGTGTATTTTCGGGGTAGTGACGGAACATTACTATATTCTGCTCGAGAAAACGGAAAGGATCCGGAGTCATTGTTTCGAGGTGTTGAGAAATTAGGAGGCATGTGCTTTCCACATCATCCTTCAGCAGATTGGGAAATTGTCAGTGCGGCCACAGATTGGAAATATCATGAACCAAAGATACAACGTAATGTAGAAATTTTCTCTCGTCACGGCCAGTTTGAGTGTAATGGGGATCAGTCTCACTTTACTCGAAATGTTCGTCAGATAGATGGTAAATCCGTGGGGGATGCCCTGCGGTTAGGATATCAACTAGGGATTATCGCAGGAAGTGACAGTCATCAATTAGAACCTGGAAGAGAAGGAGGAATTATTGGGCTTTACGCACATAAGCTGACTCGCGAAGAAATATTTGATGCATTGCACGAACGTCGAGTGTATGCAACAACTGGAGCACGTATTCGACTGTTTTTTTCTATTAATGGGCAACCCATGGGAAGCAAAGCAGTCGTAACACCGACCGGCATGGCTGAATGCGTCGTTAGAATTCATGGTACAGATGTTATTCGCAAGGTGGATATCGTTGGTGGAGGCGCAATAGTTGCTAGTTATCAACCGAACAGTCGAGAATTTTTTAGGAAACACGCATGGGCTGTACCCGTGGCGTCTTATTGCTATATTCGGGTTGAACAGAGCGATGGTCATCGAGCTTGGAGTAGCCCGATATGGATAAATTAAGGGCTCGTTTTAACACATATTTAACCACATGTGTCAAACGAATGTCGTGGAAACCTATTCTTTCATATTCCAATTATGTAGTCACTAGTACCGGAGGGTACTTAGCGTTGTTTCCAGAATCATTATTACGATTCTGGAACACCCTCCATCCTAGTTTCCTGAGTCCGTCCAGTCAGATGGACAGACCCATCATTAGTACTTTAAGTGAGGGGATAGGTGGCAACGTGTCACGCCATTGCTCGCCAATCGGAGGACTGACATTAGATTTGCCATTTTTGCGACCTTACGCGGGTGCGGCGATTGCTATCGTCGGAGGACTCATTGCATGGTTTTCCAGTAGCCATCTGCTCACTTTTTACGATAACTTTCTCTTACTTATCTCTTTTTGGATTGCACCGTGGTTGGGGATAACCTTTATCGGGGCATTGCTCAATAAGGTGAACACGACTGCGGCGTTGGATGCACCATCCGTGCAACCGCGGAGCCTAATCGCATTTATCGTCGGAATTCTCGTCATCATCCCATTTATGGATACAACCATGTTTGAAGGACCGATAGCGAGACTGCTTGGCCACGGTGACATTAGTTACTATCTGGGATTACTCACCGCTTGTCTACTGCATCTTAGAACTGCGCAACACCTGGCATCATGCCCCTATAAAATGTTCAATCCTCGTAAAATGTTCACCTTACCATCAGAACAGGGAAGAAGGGGAGACATATGGTCGACTCACGCCCTATCGTCGTCAATACGGTCACAGAAGCCGTGTATCAGCGGATGCGGGATCTGCTTTTAACCGGAGTATTCGCTCCTGGCCAATGGATTCGAGAGCGTGACCTCACAGAGACTTTGGGGGTTAGCCGAACTCCCATCCGAGAAGCCTTGCGCTTGTTAGAACGGGACCGACTAGTCATTGCGGAGTCGCGCAAGGGATTTCGGATACCGATTCCTTCAGTGAAAGAGATTACGGATTTTTATGAGCTTCGGACTGAACTTGAGGGATTTGCCGCCGCGCGGGCGGCTCGCCAGGTCAGTCATGCCGAACTTGCCGATTTGAGGCAGTTAATCAGTGACGCGCAGACGGCTCTGAGCCAAGAAAATAGAGCGGAGTTAATTGCCCTAAATAACCGATTTCATGATGTGGTAGCGAAAGCCAGTGGGAATCAGGCATTGGCAGACATGTTAGGGAAACTGCGGACGAATGTTAATTTGTTTCGTGTGCTCTCATGGTCGAGCCGACGAGAACGGCCTGCTACGACGTTGAGTCAACACCGCCTGATCCTTGAAGCCATTGAGCAGCGTAACGAAGCGAAAGCGCGTACGCGCGCCAAAGACCATATTATGGATTCGTTGCCGTTAACGCTGGCGGGTCTGGAGCAGAAGGGGACCCCAGTCCCCCCGCCCCAAGTCCCCGATTGTCGAAAAGGAGTGGACACTACCGATGACATTGATTGATTTGACCGTCCCCTGGGGGACCGAAGTGCAGCCGCTGGATGGACACCCGCGCATTCACTTTGACCCGATTACCACCCATGCGGTGGATCGACGTTCTAATACCCGCGTAGAATTTAGTATTCACACGGGCACGCATATTGACGCACCGTACCATTTCTATCCGGAAGGCAAGACCATCGATCAAATTCCGTTGTCGGTGTTTATTGGCCGCGCCATTTTGCTCGACCTGACACGGTTTGGCTTGGCAGGCCATGGGGTGACACGGAAAGAATTGCTGTCCACCGGCGTCACGGCATCGGATCTCCATGGACTCCGTGTGGTCTTACGCACGGATTGGGCCACGCGACATTGGAACCAAGCCGATCTTTACACCCATAACCCCTATTTGGCAGAAGACGCTGCTCAGTGGCTGGCGGATGCTGGAATTGTAGCGCTGGGGCTGGACTTTGCGGTCGATCAGGCCTTCCCGTATCCCAACCACTACATCTTTTTACAAAGGGAGATTGTATTGATCGAAAATCTCATTCATCTTGACGAGGTGGGAGATGGGCCCTTCACTTTAATGGCATTACCTTTACGGGTGGTCGGAGGCGACGGGGGACCAGCACGAGTTGTGGCCCAGGTGGACTAAATGGTTCCTTTCCCGGAGACCCGGTTACAAGAAAGTTTCGGCAAGGTGCTCTACAAAACGGTTTAGGAGGAATGACTATGGATTTGGGATTAGCGGGCAAGAACGTGTTGATTACAGGGGGTAGTAAGGGAATTGGGCGTCAGACGGCGTTGACCATGGCCAAGGAAGGGGCCCGTTTAGCACTGGTAGCACGGTCAGCCTCGGATTTAGAAGTTGCACGAGTGCATATTTTGCAGGAGAACCCCGATGCCCTGGTGGTATGGAGTTCCGCCGATCTACAAAAAGAGTCCGATGCCAACCGAGCGGTAGCGGACACCATTGAGAAATTGGGCTCTATCGACGTGTTAGTCAATTGCGCGGGGGCCGCTCCGGGTCGGTTGTTGTTGGAGATTGATGAAGAAACTTGGGCTATGGCCCTGGGATTAAAGTTTTTAGGTTATGTCCGCATGGTCAAAGCGGTTATTCCCCATTTCCTGCAACAAGGCCAGGGAGTGATCGTCAACGTTATCGGAAATGACGGCGTTAAACCCTCCTACTGGGAACTTACGGGCACAGCCGCTAATGCCGCCGGTTTGGCGACCATGCAAGCCTTGGCCGATCAATACGGCCGGAATCAGGTCCGCATTGTTTCGGTCAACCCTGGTCCAGTGGACACGGGGCGTTGGGATACGTTGACGCAGGCTTTTGCCCGCGACAAAAACATCAGTGTGGAACGTGCCGATACGGTGGCCAAAGAGTCGATCGCATTCGGCCGGATTGCCACACCGCAGGAAGTGGCCAATGTCGTCACCTTTTTAGCCTCAGATCGTGCCAGCTTTGTCCACGGCACGAGTTTCACAATTGACGGGAATCAACGCAAGGCGATGATGGATATCTGATGGCTTAAGGAGGCTTCACATGCGTATTGGGCTTGCTCAATTAGCCATTCATCCGGAACCGGACCAGGTTTCGCAGAACCGTGAGCACAGTAATTCGGCGATCCGCCGTCTGTTTGAGGAGGGGGCTGAACTAGTGGTGTTGCCGGAATTGACCCATTGGGGATATTTCCCAAGATCCTGTGCGGTGGTTGAACAGATGGCGGAAAGAATTCCTGAGGGCGAGAGTGTGCAGCAGTGGATGGCTCTGGCTCGTCGTTACCGGGGATTTATTGTCGGCGGCATTTTGGAAAACAGTGCCCAAGGCTTCCATAATACCGCAGTGCTGATTGGACCCAACGGAGTCCTGGCCTGCTACCGGAAAGTACATTTGTTTGACTGGGAAACCCAATGGCTTACGGCGGGGAATCAGTGGACGACCGTCTGGATTGACGGGGTGTCGGCGACAGTGGGTCTCCTCATCTGTTACGATTTGCGATTCCCCGAGGCGGTTCGACAACTGGCGTTAATGGGTGCCGATCTCATCGTGGTGCCGACCACGTGGACCTCGGTCGGTAAACCCCAACTGTGGGACTCCCAGGGATATTGCCTGCAAAATCACGTGGCCATTGCACATGCCTACTGCCAAAGGGTGGCGATGGTGTGCGCTGATCGGGTTGGCAACGAACGCGGGGTCACGTATTTGGGGGCCAGCGTGGCCGTTGCACCTTCAGGAATGGTGGCCGCAGGGCCGCTGTCGGGGCGTGAACCCACACTTGCCGTCGTAGACATCGACCTTGTCAGTGCCCGGGATAAAACCGTGGGATCCTATAACCATTTACTCAATGACCGCCGCCCTGCCTTATATCACCGTATCATCGAAACACCGCGAATTTAGGGACGGCGAAGGTTCGCTTGAGAGACCTTAGGAGGAGAGATTTTGGTGATTATTCAGGGATTGCATCATATTGGCATCGTGGTCCGCGATGTGGAGCGTGCCATAACGCAGTACGGCCAGCATCTGAACCTGCAGACGACGCACCGGGAGGATTATGGGGGCGGGTTATTGACTATCGCCTTTATTCCTCTTGGACCAACCGACGGACGAAACGGTCCACTGATTGAGCTCTTGCAACCATTGCGACCGGGAAGTTCGGCGTGGACGTTCCTTCAGGAAAAAGGCGAAGGCATCGAACATATTGCCATGAGCGTCTCTCATCTTGATGATCAATTGCAACAATTGCAGAACCAACGCGTACCGCTCTGGGATCACGTCGGACGAGACGGTGCCGATGGCACGCGGATTGCGTTTTTGGATCCCGAGGGATTTTCCGGATGTCTCTTGGAGTTGGTCGAGTCGCATGGAGAATAGGCGTTCGGTAGGACGACGGCAGCGGAGGTTTTCATGAAGCCATTACAAGGAGTGCGGGTGCTGGACTTAACCCAGATTTTATCAGGGCCCTATGCGACCCAAATGTTGGCCGATCTAGGCGCTGAGGTGATTAAGATTGAACAACCTGGCGGCGATAAATCGCGCCAAACGGGACCCTTTGTGCAGGGTCGTAGTACATATTTTGCCAGTGTCAATCGCGGAAAGCAGAGTGTAGTACTGAATTTGAAAACAATGGCAGGCCGGCAAGTGTTTTATGATCTGGTGCAGCGTTCCGCGGTGGTCGTGGAAAATTTTCGCCCTGGGGTTGCTGATCGGTTGGGCGTAGGTTTTGAGACACTTCGTCAAAAAAACCCCACCGTGATTTACGCGGCCTGTTCGGGATTTGGACAAACGGGACCGCGGGCGGATCAGCCGGCCTTGGACATTATTATTCAAGCTTTAGCGGGCACTATGTCGGTAACTGGGGAAGTCAATGGAGAACCCCTACGGGTCGGCTTTTCGGTGGGTGACTTAGGCGCAGGACTCTACCTCACGGTGGCCATTTTGGCGGCCTTGCAGCAAAACGCGCGAGATCCCCAAGCCATCTCGGTGGATCTGAGTATGCTCGATACGCAAGTGGCTTTGCTGGAAAACGCGTACGCCCGGTACTTTGCCACGGGGGAAATACCAGGACCATTGGGGTCTCGGCACCCTGTAATTGCTCCATTTCAATGCTTTCAAGCAGCTGACGGCCCCTTTGTGGTGGCGGCGAGCACTGATGCTCAATGGAACGCTCTGGTGGATGCGATTGAACGTCCTGACCTCGCAATCGATAGGCGATTTCGCACCGCCTCTTTTCGGTCACGCGAAGCATTGGCATTAGCTCAGATATTAAATGACGTGTTCGCTAAGCGCCCAGTGGCGGAGTGGGTGTCCCGGTTGGAAGCCGCAGGTGTCCCGGTGGGGCGGGTCAATACAGTGGCTCAGGCTGCAGACGATGAGCGCCTGATCACTCGGAAGATGTTCACGTCGGCGAAATTCGGACCAACCACAGTGAAAGTGGTCGGATCTCCATTGCGGTTCAACGGCCAACCCTGTGAGGCGGAACCCCAGGTGCCGAACCTGAATCAACATCAATCGCAGGTATTGACCGGATTGCTGAACTATGACGCCAAGACCATACAACGATTACAGAAGGAGGGAGCCTTTGAATGGCCACCGGAACCATAACCTGGGAGGAAGTCGAGCACACCGGATGGATTTGGATTGATCGCCCGCACAAACGTAATGCCATGACCGATGCCATGTGGGGAACACTCAGCGACATTCTTGCGCAGGCGTCTCATACCGGAGTGCGTTCCGTGGTGATTGCGGGGCGTGGGGGTACGTTTCTGGCAGGGGCAGATATTTTGGAATTTGAATCCACCAAGGCAACACCTGAGGCAGCCATGGATTCTTTTCGATCAGTCGATTCCGCCTGCCGTGCAGTGCAGGAGGTGGCGATGCCAATCATCGCCGCTATTGAGGGGTATGCGGTTGGGGCCGGACTAGAATTGGCTGCCGCATGCGATTTCCGCTTGGCTTCGACCACGGCGAGATTGGGAATAACGGCCGCGAAACTGGCCATTACGCCAGGCCGAGGGCATATCACGCGGCTTCGCAACGTGATTGGTACAGCTCATAGCCTCGATTTATTACTGACAGGACGTTTGGTTTCGGCAAACGAAGCTTATGCCATGGGATTGGTAACGGAAGTTGTACCTTCTGAAGACAGTGTGTTGTCGCGAGCCCAAGCCTTGGGAGAAACGCTGGCATCGCGCGCCCCGGGGTCGTTACGTTGGATCAAACAAACCATATACGGAGCGCAAGGAACGTTAACGGATGACCCAGATGCAGATGCACAGGAAGCCACCCAGTGCTTTGCCACGGAAGACTTCCGTGAAGCGGTACAGGCCTTTCGTGGCAAACGGCCGCCCGTATTTACCGGGCATTAACGTAGAAGGAGGACGCATTATGAAGCCCCCACGTTTCCAGTATTGGGCACCCGGGTCCTTGGCAGAGGCATTGGAAGGTCTCTGGCAATTGGAGGATCAGGGATATACCACCAAACTCCTCGCCGGAGGGCAAAGTTTGATGCCCGTTTTGAATATGCGGCTGTCTGCACCCGATGTGATAGTTGATCTCAATCACTTGGCACCAGAGCTTTCCACTGTCCAAGAAGTCTCCGAGACCTTACACATCGGGGCCATGACCCGCCATTACCAATTGGAATCGCATCCGGTGCTTGGGGCTCGGGCACCCATCATTGCGGAAGCTGAGCGCTACATCGGACATGTCGCGATTCGTTCTCGCGGTACCATCGGGGGGAGCCTGGTTCACGCCGATCCCTCTGCGGAATTGCCGTTGGTCTTGGCCTTATTGCAGGGGACCGTAACGTTACAGTCCCGAGAGAGCATACGGGAGGTATCGGCGCAGGATTTCTTTGTCACTTATTTGACTACGGCCATCACCAGCACGGAAATCTTAACTGCGATCACGCTGCCAACCTTGCCACCCGGTTCGGGACAAAGTCTAGAAGAGGTTGCTTCGCGACCGGGGGACTTCGCGATAGTGGCCGCCGCCGCCCAAGTCACCCTGGATTCCGACGAGGCGATTCATGCAGTGCGCTTAGCCTTAGGTGGGGTGTCATCGGTTCCGCTGGATGTCAGCGGGTCGATTGCGTTTCTTGTCGGAGAAATTCCCACTGCGCAGCTCTGGATAGAGTGTACCCAATCGTTGGCCGACCTGGTTGAACCGGATAGTGATGTACACGCGGATAGTGCCTATCGTAAAGACCTGACAGTGGCTTTAAGCCGGCGGGCACTGACCCATGCTTGGCAGCGCGCTCGACAAGGGGCAAGTCTGGGGAGCATAGGAAACAAAGGAGGAGAGGGATAGTGGAAATTGACCTAAAAGAGCGCGTCTCATATACGCTACAAATTAATGATCGCACTTATGCGGTGGAGGATGTTGAACCCCGCCTTCTTTTAGCCGATGTGTTGCGCGATTTCCTAGGGTTAACGGGGACTCACTTAGGCTGTGAGCATGGTGCATGCGGTGCTTGTACGGTTTTGGCCGATGGACGGCCCATCCGATCTTGCCTGACGCTGGGGGTGGGGGCCAAAGGATTAGCGTTACAAACCGTAGAGGGCCTTGCCCCGAACGACGGTCCCCTTTCCCGACTGCAAGATGCATTTTGGGAGGAACACGGATTGCAATGCGGTTTTTGCACGTCCGGCATGTTGATGACCGCCACCTTTTTCTTGCGCGAACATCCCAAGCCCTCCCGCAAGGAGATTCGCGAGGCCCTTTCGGGAAATCTCTGCCGTTGTACGGGGTATCAAAACATTGTCAACGCAATTGAACGCTCAGCACAGGACTTAGGAGAAAACTATTCATGAATGCGCGTCAACGACGCATAGAAGATCCCGCACTTCTGAGGGGGAACATACCCTTTGTGGCGGATTTACACTTTGCCGGGATGCTTGAGGCGGTCGTGGTGCGCAGTATTTATGCGCATGCAATGCTGGATGTCGTTAACGTGCAACCAGCGTTAGAGTCTCCTGGGGTGAAAACCGTAGTGACCGCAATGGATTTGCCGTCGGCTTGTGGCCCCATCCCGATGCGGCTATCACCCTCTTCGGAACTCGAGGCGGCACTGCAGTATCCTTTGGCTCGTGACCGTGTCCGCTTCGTCGGGGAGCCCATAGCCGTCATCGTGGCCGGATCGCGTTATGAGGCGGAAGATGCCCGCCCCGGGGTCGAGGTCAGGTATCGCCCCTTGACCGCCACCACTAATGTGCGCCAAGCAATGAAAAACCCAGTGTTGTTTGACACCTTGGACAGCAATCAGGTGTATCAGCACCGTCAATACCATCGCCTCGTCGAGTCCAAGGAACCCGACCCTACGTTGCGACAATTGCATCTGTCGTTTTCGATCCAGCGTCATACCGCAATGCCGCTGGAAACCCGGGGACTGGTGGCCGTCCCCGAAGATGGACGAATTACGGTTTATGGCGCGACCAAGGTGTTGCATTTCAACCGGCGCGTGTTGGCGGGATTTCTGGGCTTGGACGTTACAGCCGTACGTTTGGTCGAAGTTGCGGTGGGCGGTGGCTTTGGCGTCCGCGGAGAATTCTACCCCGAAGACTATCTCATTCCGTGGTTGGCCTTGCGGCTTCAGCGGCCGGTCCGCTGGATTGAGGACCGTCTGGAACATTTACAGGCGGCCAATCACTCGCGTCAGCAAGAGCATGAAGTCGACGTCAGCTATGATGACACGGGCCGCATTTACCACTTGCACGATGAGATTATCGTGGATACAGGCGCCTATATACGGACCCATGGGGTCACCGTGCCGGAACTCACTCAGGGAATGTTACCCGGACCATATCGGTGGCAGGAAGTCGACACCCAACTCCGGGTTGTCTTGACCAACAAGACACCCACAGGTACCTACCGTGGGCCCGGCCGTTTTGAAGGCACTTTTGTTCGGGAACGCGTAATGGATGCAATCGCGTCGACCTTGCACCTAGATCCGCTTACGGTGCGTCAGAAAAATCTCCTGACGGTGGACACTCTCCCATTCTCCCATGGCATGCAGGCTCTGGGGGAGGAGATTGTGTGGGATTCGGGAGATTATCCGCTGGCATTAGCTCAAGCGGCACATTTGATGGCCAAAGAAGAGTTTCCCCGCCGCAGGGCGGCGGCAAGTGCACGCGGCCGGCGCCGAGGTCTGGGATTTGCCATGTTTGTCGAAAAGTCGGGACTGGGGCCATGGGAAGACTGCCGGGTCGCGGTGGATGCCGATGGCCGTTTCACCTGTTGGACGGGGTTGTCAACTCTGGGTCAAGGAACCATGACGGCGTTGACCCGGATTTTGGCAGAGACCTGGGGGGTTTCTGCCTCACAGATTCGCATTGTGCATGGCGATACCGATCAAGTGCCAGAGAGTCATGGAACCTTTGCCAGCCGGGCGACGGTCATGGGAGGATCCGCTGCCTTTTACAGCGCACGGACTCTTAAAAGTCGCCTGCAAGCACTGGCAGCACCACTGTTGGAGGCCCATCCCGAAGACGTCATTCTCACGGACCGGGGAGCCGAGGTCACGGGGGTTCCGACTGTCGCCGTCTCTTATAAGGATCTGGTCGAAGAATCAGTGCGTCAAGCCCTGCCTTTGGATGTGACGGAGAGGTTTTCTGCGTCAGCCATGACGTATCCATACGGGGTGCATGGCTGTGAGTTAGAAGTCTGTCCTAACACGGGAATGATTCAGATTGTCCGCTATGGTGTCGTTTATGACGTAGGCAGGGCCGTGGACCGAGATCTGGTGAAAGATCAAATTGTGGGCGGGGTGGCTCAAGGCATAGGTGGCGCTTTGCTCGAAGAATTGGCCTATGACGAGCAGGGACAATTAGTGACCGGAACTTTAATGGACTACCTCCTCCCCGGGTTTTGTGATGTGCCAGAAATCGCGGTTATGATTACCGAAGTGGCGCCCGCGACCAGTAACCCTTTAGGAATAAAAGGTGCGGGGGAAGGGGGGGCGGTGGGCGTTGCGCCCGCAATCGCCAATGCCCTCGCCGACGCGCTCAACGCGCCACCGGAGGCATTTACCACGCTTCCGCTGCGCCCCCAGGATATCTTGCGGTGGAGCCGTATGGATCAGTTACCAGGGAAAGGAGCTAAACGCTAATGCAATACGTGGGGCAACGCATTCGACGTCAGCGAGATGAGCGGATTTTGCGAGGCCAGGGGGAATATATCGGAGATATCCAGAAGCCGGGAATGGTTCATTTGGCCTTCGTGCGTTCGCCTTACGCACATGCCCGGATTATCGATATCGACACCAACGCCTGTCGCCGCATACCGGGCGTCATCGCGGTGTTTACCGGAGAGGATGTTACCTGTGGTCCGTTGCCACTCCTCTTTCCTTATCCCTCCCTGGAAGCGGTCACCCAAACGCCATTAAGTCGGGAAGTGCATCATGTTGGAGAGCCGGTGGCGGTGGTCGTCGCATTGACGCGATACCAGGCGGAAGATGGGGTGGCCGCGGTACAAGTGCAGTATGACCCGTTGGCAGCCGTGGTGGGAATGGGGCAGGCGTTGGAGCTAACCGCCCCACCGGTTCATTCCCATCGCACCAGCAATCGGGCGGCCACCATTGTGCAATGCGTCGGAACAGCTCAAGCAGTGATGGATGAAGCCCCAGTAGTGGTGGAACTGGAAATGGCGATGGGTCGTGTCAGTTGCCTGCCCATGGAAACCCGTGGCTTACTTGCCCAGTGGCAGGTCTTTCACGGACAGGAAATCCTACAAGTCTATGCTGCGACGCAAACGCCCCATATGATGCAACGTCTTTATGCGCAACTGTTCAACATTTCGGAACAACAGATCCGGGTACAGGCACCGGATGTGGGTGGTGCGTTTGGCGCCAAGGAACCATTTTATGTGGAAGATTTTTTAGTGGCTTGGGTGGCGCGTCAGATGGGGCGTCCGGTCTTGTGGATTGAAGATCGGGCCGAGCATCTCATGACGGCGGTGCACGAACGCGCACAACACCATAAGGCAGCGATGGGATTGACCCGTGATGGCAAGATTTTGTCCGTGGTGGATCAGTTTGTGGCCGATACGGGGGCCTATGTCCCATGGGGAGTGATTGTGCCCATCATCACGTCCACCTTAATTCCCGGCCCGTATAAGGTGCCGCATTATCGCTGTGATGGAACCGTCGTGTATACCAACACCACCCCGTTGGCCCCCTACCGGGGAGCTGGCCGACCCCAAGCGGCGCTCGTCATCAATCGGCTATTGGATAAGGCGGCCGCGCAACTCAATTTGGATCCTTTTACTATCCGTCGTCGCAACCTCATCATGCCGGAAGAATTTCCCTATGATACGGGATTGCTGTCTCGGGAAGGGACGCCGATGGTGCTTGACAGTGGGAATTACCCTGCCCTCATGGAGACATTGGAACAGGCGGGGGAATATCACGGATGGCGGGAGCGACAACGAACCACGTTGTCCACGGCCCATCCGATTGGCATCGGCATCGCTGTCGGTATCGAAAATACGGGGATGGGACCGCATGAAGGTGCGACCGTAACCATTGGCCTGGACGGCAATATTACCGTGGCCACCGGAGCTGCGTCTCAGGGGCAGGGACATGAAACGACCTTGGCGCAAATTGCGGCCGATATCTTTCACGTGTCAGTCGACCAAGTACACATCGTAGAAGGGGACACAGCGGCCATCGCCTACGGCACCGGAACGTTTGCCAGCCGCACTGCGGTCGTTGCGGGCAGTGCCGTGCAACTGGCAGGCGAAATGTTGCAGCAAAAACTGTTGCGTTTGGCCGGGCATCTGTTAGAAGCCCATCCCGACGATTTAGTGGTCGCTGGGGGTTCGGTTAGCGTTCGCGGTGTTCCGACCCGGAGTTTGACCTTTAAAGATCTCGCCTTGCGCGCGAGTGGCCCGTTTCCCGGCAGTACCTTTACCCTTCCGGTGGAGCCCGGCCTGTCGGCCTCCGCATTCTTTACGCCATCGGGGGCCACCTATGCGGCGGGAGCACATATGGCGGTGGTTCAAATTGATCGCGAAACCGGACAGATTCGCGTCATAGGATATACCGCCGTCCATGACTCGGGAACATTGATTAACCCTCAGATTGTCGATGGACAATTGCATGGTGGAATTGCCGCCGGATTGGGCACCGCCCTATTGGAGGAGATGGTCTTTGATGAACAGGGACAAGTGGTGACCGGGACCCTGATGGATTACTTGGTGCCGACGGCAGTGGATGTACCGGACCTCACTGTGTGCCATTTGTCGACGCCTTCCCCATTAAATCCCTTAGGAATCAAAGGTGTGGGAGAAAGTGGCGCCATCGCTTCACCAGCTGCCCTTCTCGCCGCTATCGAAGATGCTCTCCGGATGACGCCAGTAGTGGAGTCCTTGCCGGTGCGTCCGATGACGGTGAGGCACCTCTTGACGGAGTCGAGGAAGGGGGAGGAATTCGCGTAAGCCCAGAAGGGTGTGGATTACTTGAAATTGTGACCTCCCAATATTGCCGCGTGTGATGGTGACCCGATGAGGGTCGTGCGTAAGGCTGGGGGAGTATCAAAACCTTTTCCCGCGTCCCCAGCAAAACTGCTAAAACCGGCCTCAAGCATCGTGTGGCGGTTGGGCAAAGCACCACGATTTCTTGTGAAGCACATTTCTGCGAACCCAAACGAGATTTAGGAGGCATGTGAGGTGGGCGCCCGTGTTCGTTGACAATACACCTTACATTCCTCGATGGTTCGGGAAATACGGTCATGGTGCGCATGGGCGGTATCGTAATGGCGCTGTCCCCGAGGAGCACATAACCCAATGCTTTCAACGTCGTCCCTATCTCCATCCCCGCATTCCTCCCGGGGAATTTGGAGGGGATGCATACAGATTCTTGCGATGCCGCAATAGAGTGTCGAATTTTACGAAATTCTGTTGAGGCAAAAGTAATTACTGGAAATATGCAGCCCCTGACCATATGGCCCGGGGACTCAGTTCCAGCCTAAATGCAGGTACTTTTATTTGTAGTCCCCGACTCTTCATCTGACCGAACGGTTCGGGACGTTCGCCAGAACGACGAACTTTATTCGCATCGTTTCCATCACGTTGTCGACTTTCCCACAGCGAACGAACCGTGTCTGAAGGAAACTAGTGGCGCACATGAAAAGAAGTGTTTGACCCTCTTAACCCTCAAATTTCAGTTGTTCGACTCAGAGCTGCCAAAATCGGTAATTGCTGACCGTTGGCAGTATACATTTCTTGGCAAGACGCGATTGTGGGGGGTGATGTTTCCATGCGACTTGCATTCGAAGGTGGTACCAGTGCCCAATCATGTGCACCGCATTCTCTGTCATGCGATTCTCCAACGAGACCTTGCAATCACCACGTGCAAAGGTATTTCTATGGAGGATTGTGCCGTTGTCTAAAAGAGCAATGCCTGACGTAATTCGCGGCAAGATCTCCCTTTTCATCGATTTTGCCGGTGGTATCTGATTTTAGCGATAGCGACAGTACCTTCGTCCGCTATATCGCACCCTATCACAAGCGGATCAACGCAGAAAGAGGGCACCGCCCACCATGGACGCTAAAATAACAAACACTGGAGAAATCCGAAATCCACGAATGGCAATGAAGCCCAACAAAAAAATGATGGTGCTAGGCAGCCATCGTGTCTTGTGGAAAGTGTCAGGGATTAGGTTGAGAACCAAAAGCGTTAAAAGAACAATAACAATGGGCTTAACCCCTCGAATTAATCCTGTAACATAGGGATTACTTTTGTAAATGAGAAGTACCTGGTAAAGACCTAACATTAGTAGCACGGATGGTCCTACAACCCCTATCAATGCCGCGACAGCCCCGATTGGTCCTGCAACTCGCCAACCGATGGCCACCGAAAGTTTGGTCGCGATGGGCCCAGGCAAAGCGTTTCCTATGGCCAGCATCTCTGCAAATTGCGTATTGTCCATCCAGTGGTATCCGCTTACTGCAATAGCTTGCATCAAGGATATCGATCCCGGTCCGCCGCCGTACCCTAAGATGCCTACTTTAAAGAACCCCCAAAATAGTTGAATGACTCGCTCCAAGCCACCACCCCCTCGAGATTCAACAGAATTTCGTAAAGCGAGGAAAATGAAAAAGCCTTTTAAATCGTATGCAAATTCTGTTCGCGCTTCAAGCATAAAATGCCTAAACAAGCTGTCTATAGCGGTTGAAATTCTTGACGAATGACTGGCGGCCACTCACAGAGGAACATGGCGAACTGGCGAAGGAATTAAATATTGCGGTTCCATTCCCTAAGCTAAAATACTTGAACATAGCACTTCGAAAAGTTCCGACTTGTATAATTTGCCTCACTAATGTTCTGAATTCTTTCGGGGTCCGTGCCGCGTCGACGGATATGGGGACGAAAATGTTCACCATCTCATTCCTTGCCGTAAACGCGCTGTGTGCGTGGAAGAACGCTCCCCGCAGAACCGAGTAAGCAAATCCTTGACCGGTCGGTACGCTCAGGTGAAGGGAATGATACGATGAGCATGCGGATTGGAATCACTATTACGAATCAGGACGGCCAGACCACAGTGCGTCCGATGGGGGTGGAGGCGGCGTTGCCGGAAACGGAGGACCTACTTGCTCATGGAGAACAAGCCCTTACCGGTCTCAAAGAAGCGATTCGTGCAGCGCTTGTTTAATACCAGCAAGAACTCTCAAGAAAAAATCCCGGGGACCGCAAGGGACTTATGGCGGAACGCTTGCGGTTAAAGCCACCTCCCACCGGACCGATGGAATACCACTGCCAACATGTTCGCGATCCTCGTGCCGTGGGGACTATAACCCGACTGCTGGGATGCAGGTACTCCCGCTGAGTATGGGAGGTTCGGCCCGCTCTGTTGCACCGATTTCCCTACGCTATATACTTTCTTGTCACCGCCAAATACACTGCGGTCGTGGCTGCATTGCATGTGGATTCAAGAGAATCTAAGAACGGATTCGATCAGCACGAGAGGGGCCTAATTTTGTCAAGACCGATTCAGCAGTTGACCCATCACTAACCGGTCCGTATTCAACGGCCATTCCAACCCGCGGGGTGCGAAAACCGTCGAGCACGGACCACATATTCCAACCTGGGTCCCGGTCCCTGGAGAGGGTGGTTTTCACTGAAAAACAGGAAATTCCACCCTTGGATTGCACTTAGCCGCAATTAAGAGGGTTAGCGTCATCAGAACAATGCCTCAACTCGATAAAATTCTGTCATTGAGATGTTATTTAGGCTGTGGTATATTCAACCTAAGCAAAAGTGATGGGGAAGATGTTTGTGATCAATGCAGTAAAATGCCGGCGAGATTGTCTGAGGGTAGAATATCGCCGTTTATCTTCCCGATTTTTATGGCTTTCCTGGTCGATTTCACCGATGATGATCTTCACACCAAACATGTCCATGAAAAATATTTTCCAATGCTGATTGAGCGAACGGGAACCCCTATAGAACTAATTGTGTGGCATGACCTAATATTGCGCCAGTTACCTATCCTGATTCGGCTTCGTAAAGTTGACCACCAGAGGGGGGCATTGTGCGCCTAAGGCTATGCCCACTACGGTGTCTTTGAACACAACACCGCGAAAGGAAAATAACTCATGAGCAAAGTCGCTAACGTTGCTGACATTGCATTCTCCAACTCATACACGGATGAACTGTGGACCGCGTTGGAACAAGGAGACACTCAGCGCCTCTTAGACACGGGCACCCGTATTGCGTGTCAAGTGACGCCTTCGGATAGCAGCCTTATCTTATTGCGGCTATCCAATATGAATGTCAGCCAATATGCATCCGTTTATCGCGTGCCGCAAGAGTTGCTAGCATATACCGTCGATATGTCCAAGAGCATTGGAAACTATACCATTCTTCAAACTCGGCCGGTTCTCATCGATGACTACTCCCATCATCCACGAAAGATCCCCTTGCTTGAGGGATTTGGCTACAAGCAGGTGCTGAGCGTCCCCATCATGTGGAAGGGGCAGTGCTTTGGTGCGCTAAATGTTCATACGTCGAGCCATTCTGTTTACGGCCCGGAGCATGTGCAACGATTGACGCGGATAAGTCAGGTGATTGCGGTCGGACTCTACCAGCAATATCATCTGTCGGAACAACTAATATGGGAAAAAACAGCGGAAGTATTAGTAAAAATGGACCGACTGCCGGTTAATGCGCAATCGGCGGAAGAGTTAGTGGCCGAAATCCACCATATATTTAAAGACTTCTTTGGCACGAGGGTCGCCATTTGTTGGCGTCACCCCGGATCGGGTACGATGGAAACGGCGTCTTCCCTTCCACTATCCACTGAAGAGCAAGAAGTCTTCGAGCGGATGAATAAAACGACATTACAGCGGATGACCTTACAAGAAACCCCGATTGAAATGGAATTTTCTAATCATGACAAAGAAGGGCACATTACTTTTTTCCCCATGGTTCTGGCTCAAATTGCTCTAGGCGGCATTGCGGTGTTTGGGTTCACTAGCTTGCCACAATCCACACTGGTTGCAGTTAAAATTCTCATTGCGCGAGTCTCGTTGTTGCTAGGTAGCCTATTCCTTCGCGACGATACTCCGGGCCCCCATCAAGTCGCAAAAACCTCTGATGTGCGGCGACTGGTGGAAATGGTGTCCCAATTGATTTCGGTGGCTCCGCTACAGAGAATGCCGCTGGTTACTGAGTATCTTAAAGACTATTTCTATGCGGATGCGGTTTGGATTTATGCGCAAAAATCCGGAGATGATGGGCGGCGGTTTGAGTTGATGGCTCTGGCTGGAAACGGAATGAAGTTGCCATCGGAGCTCGATTTTCAGGAATCTATTTGGCAAAACATTGCAGAAACGGGCAAACTCATTACTATATCCCATATGAATGGAAATAATGTGCAGAAAACCTGGGATCCCTTTCGACAATCGGGGCTTAATTCATTACTAATGATTTCTGTGCCGATTCAAGGCCAAGTCGTTTTGATTGGGGTTGGCTGGATTCTGCCGATGGCGTTTTCGGCTAGAGAAAAAAGTTTGCTGCAAACCTTCATCCTGTTAGGTCGAGTCTTGTTTGCAGAGTATTATCGAGAGCACTACTACCGCGAACAGGTATCGCAACTGCTAGAACGCTATCATAAGATGGCGAGCCATGTTGAGGAAACGTCGGCCATTAATTACTACCTTGTGACTTTAATCAAAGCCTTTCAAAGTTCAGATTCACTATCCAGCGTATTAAAGGCGATCCGACAAATGGTCCAAGCCAATCCACGTTTAGAAGACGGTTTGGGCCAAGTGCTCTATTCTTGTGACGACGCGCAGTCATATTTAGGCGTCTCGTTGACCTCGGATCAATGGGAAGCGGTAAATCAGTCGGGATCGGTGGTTGCAGGCCCTCATTTATGCTATCGTGTAAGTTTTGATGAACAGACAACTATCTTGCTGGTGGTTCCCAACTACGCTTCGGTTTCCGATCCTGAGGACAAAATCCAAATGGCTATTCCGATTGTGGAACAGGCCTTGCGCCAAACATTTGAGGTGCGGTGGAATTTTCAGATGTGGCGTAGTGAATGCCTTTCTGCACTTGGGAAACGAGGCCTTGAGGACAAAGTGTTTCATATTCGCCGTCAGTTATTAAATATCCCAGATTCTCCAGAATACCGTCTTGGGGTGATTTTCAGCGGGGCTCTTGACTCCACCAGAACCCTTATGGACGTGATGGAGGTTTTAGCGCAAAATTGTCATTCCCTGCGATTTTTCCTCCATGACAATGCGTTAGTGTTTGTGGTTCCGTGTCAGGATGGAGAAAAACCGGAATCGGTTTATCAATTGCAGCATGTCATCGAGGAACATGTCATTTTATCAGCCATGGGATTGCGCGTGGGAATCAGTGCGCCCGTTTCGAGTTTAAATAAGTTTAATCAGGCAATTATTGAGGCACATAGGGCGCTTGAGACTAGTGGCACCGATAATGCTGAAGCAATGCTAAACTTTTACGATGAACTGAACATTTTCAGTGTCTTGGTCAATCAAACCAATATGCCGATGATTAAGACGTTTATTCACAGTTTTTTGGATCCCCTGTTGGACTATGATCGCAAGCATCAGGCTAATCTTATCTTAACTCTAAAAGAGTTTTTAGAGTGTGGCGGAGTACTGCAAAGCGCGGCTTCCGCGTTATTTTTGCATGTTAATTCATTGAAATATCGATTGCGAAAAATTGAATCCATGCTAAATGTCTCTCTCGACGACCCAACCCTAAGACTCCAATTACAAATGTCGTTGAAGTTCCTGGAAGTTTTAGATGGTCTTGATAACTATTCCTGGGAGCGATCATTAGGCGAATAACGACAGAATATAGCATGACTTTTTATTTCTAGAAGACGAAGCCAAAACCATCCCAATCCTCGTAATGTGAAGCCATCGTACATTTGAGAGGAGCAGGTAGCTTGGATCGACCACGTCGCGTCTTAGTGCAATTGGATACGTCTATGCGAGTGAATTTATTTGATACCATAGCAGGAATCGATCAAGGCATTGACATAGTGCTGCCCATACCCAATGTATCTCCGCAAGAAGTGGACGCATTAGTGCAAGATGCCTTATTCAGTCGGGCGCCGACGTACTCGACGGCTTTCTGGGTTGGCGGGCGTGACCACCGAAAAACGCTTGCTGTTTTTTCGGCAGTCGTTCAGGCTATGGTGTCGCCTTTTGTGGCGAGCGTGGCTTTGGACCCATCTGGAGCCAATACTACGGCTGCGGCGGTTGTGTCCATATTAAAAGATCACGTATCCCCAAACAGAGGCTCCGTATATATTATTGGGGGATCGGGGATGGTGGGCCAGTCAGTTCTTGCCATGGCGAGTCGAGAAGGGTATCGATTGGTTGTTGCATCATTACATCCGGACCGCATGCAACAGGTGTCGATTGATCTTGCAGAGCGTTATAAAATTGCAGCACCTGACGTTTTATCGCTATCATCACCATTGCCAAACGACGTCGCCGCGGTTATTGCCGCAGGACCTCCGGGAGTTGAGGTGTTTCGTCCAGATAGGTTGCCCCATCCCGTTGATATCTTGATTGACGTCAATGCGGTGCCGCCGTCTGGAATTTTTGGCGTCCAGCCGTCTGATCGGGGATGCTTGGTGGCCGATTCACCAGCATGGGGTGCTTTAGCTCTGGGGGCCAGAAAAATGAAAATTCACCACAAATTATTGGCATCGTTATTTCTTCCGAGCGCCAACGCTTATGATGCCATGGAGATTTTTGAGTTGGCGAAAAAGGTTACGGAGCCAGAGACTTGATGATGACGCGTGAGACCCCGATCTTATTGGTGGGGTATAATGTTCGGGCCATGGCGCTCTCGGCCCGATTAGCTGGGTTTACTACATGGGCATTTGATTATTTCGGAGATCGCGATCGTGGTCCGGGGTATGATCTGAAAAGTGCCGGTATTGTGGAATTTGATGCACGCCTCTTGGTCACCCATGTCATGGCCCATCCGCCTTCGCGGGTTATTTGGGGAAGTGGCTTTGAAAATCAACCAGCGCTCCTTGATATACTTAGTCTTCGCCATGTCTTGTGGGGAAATTCCAGAGAATCCGTAGAAAGGGTCCGAACATGGAATATCGTGTGCAACATCGCCAACACCATGGGCATTTCCTGTCCTCGTCAACAGGTTTCGGGTGTTGTGCCGCGTAACGGTCGGTGGTTGCTAAAACCCAAGTTATCTGGCGGGGGCAAGGGTATCCGTCAAGCAGGGCCCGGAGAAATGATAAGGCATGGAATGGTAGCTCAGAAATGGTTAGAGGGAGAATCTGTCAGTTTGACATTTTTGTCAGACGGGAAGAGGCTTTTAGCTAGGTTATGGACCAAGGCTTTCAAAGATCCTACAGGACCCTCCTTTCGTTATACCGGAGGTGTGTTGTGTCCCTATGGAATCGGCAGAGACGCGGGCGGGGAAGCGATGGCATTGGCACTGGTTCGCCAATGCGGCTTGCGCGGTTGGAATGGAATAGATTTTGTGTATCACAAGGGGCAATTAACCTATCTTGAGGTTAATCCTCGCTGGACGGGAAGCGTAGAGTTGTGGGAACGAGCTACGGGTTACCCGGCCATTGGGGCTTTGTCTTCAGCGATGGATGGTTCAACGATGGCTTTTCCCGCGCCGGAGAAATTCGTGGGCAAGCGCATTGTCTATGCTAGAACGCCTACGGTATGGAACTCAGAGATAGAAGACGCACTGGCTGGGTCCATCGCTGACATTCCGAGGTCAGGAGAACAATTTCTAAGTGAGCAGCCTATTTGTACCGTATTTGCAGAAGGCCTATCGTTCGAAGATGTCTCAAACAAATTGCAAAGAATGGCGAACCATGTGTTGCAATCGTGTGAACACATGACTTAGTCTGCTTTCCCGCCGCTCGCAAGAATTTTAGATTTTTATCATGAACCGATTGGCTTCACTAAAGATCGCCAGCCAATGTGTGCGAGCCGCTAACCCCATTCCTTTCGGCATACTCCGTCATGCGTTCACCCTTAACCGACACTGTGAATAAGGAGGGTTCTGGAAGGGGCGCGTTATCCCTTGGATAATGAACTCGACTCCGGGCAAAACCCGCAAGTAGACTACGCGTGCTGAGAGATCCCCAGTTTTTACCATTGCCGAACCTGAATAGCCCGTGTTTCCGCGATTTTTCCAGATAATTTGTAGCCGAAATCGCGGCGTTTCGCCGCGGATCGGGGAATGACTGGGATCTCTGCCGATCTGTGCGGAGTCTATCGGATTCGGGGCACGTTGACGCTGACCCGGTCCGGTTGTTTCTTTGCGAACCCGGGTTGTCTTGGCGCGATGGGCAGAGCCGGGGGGACTTTACGTCGGCACCGCGGTGTCGCCGATCGGAGGAATCTGCTGGCGAAAACACCCCTCTTGGTCGGACAATGAGGCGCCATGTGAGGTCATGGTGCTCCAACGCCCAATGACCCTAACGCCACAACGCGTGGGCCCGTGTCTTCTCCGTGTTTGCGCGCCAATGGTGCGCTTCCCCTCGGACTTCGACACTCCATCCGGCGATATTCAGCCAATAATACACCCAAGCAAAGACCAGCCATGAACGATCCCAACGCTCGGCGGCAATAACCGTCACCAAAAGCCCGCGAGAAGCCCCCACCTTTAGGCGTGGGGAGGGAAGCGGGTTTCCGCCGTTAGGCGGAAATGAGTTTTTGTGCATAGTACCACCCGTCCCCTCTTTGAATAATGCGACAGTATTTATAAGAAACGCCTTGAGCCACGCGCCGTCCGTCCGATGAAATATCGAAAGAACCGCTAGCGCGGACCAAAATGCGTCCCGTATGAGTGCCG
>JAJZZP010000139.1 GCA_021797515.1 Bacillota bacterium
GATAGACTGCAAATTAAACATGGCGGTCCTCCTCGAAGTGGTTTGTATGCACTTACTTCTTCGACAGAGTGGCCACTATTTCCTTTGCGAGATAATTCTGACTATTTTAGAACTAAAACTGGGGATGACTCAGGGGGAACACCGTCGTCCGGGAAAAGTCAGCGCCTGAAAGAAGTTAACTTTCTCAGGTGTCGAATTAATTTTTTAAGGTCACGAGAAAAGGAAGAAACGTGATGAAACGCCTTGGGTGGTGTGTTCCTAGTGTGGTATTAATAGGTTTTTGTGTTGCGGGGTGCGGCCTCACCACAAGTAGTGCAACGCCCAGCCACTCCCCTACAGCGTCCATAGTCTCTTCCAATGGTCATCGGGAAATCTCGGTTAAACCGCGCGAGGGTGTTCAGATTACTGTTCAACAGGGACCTAGAGAGTTGGCGGTCCAGGTTACGACATCACATAAGATCTCACCAACTGCAGCCCGTCAACTGCAAGCCGCCGTACAACAATTAAATCAGTTGTTGCAGAAACTACAAAACCCTTAAGGAAGGTGACATCGATGAATTTGTTAAAAATTCCTCCTGTAGCCGCCGCCGTCATGGCATTGTCGATAGCCGTGCCAGTTATGGCCGCGGGCCACGCGCCGGGCGCCATTCCGAGCCAAGCCGTCACGCATGGCAGCCCTCCCTCCCATAGTGTGGTGCTACCATCTTCGGCCGCGTCCCATGCTGATGCAGTCGCAGGCAGTTCTGTTGCAAACCACGCCACAACCAATCCTGGGGCAACGCACAATCACGGATCGAACCACACGCATGGCGCTTCGTCTCAAATCCTGCAAGATGTTCAACAGCTACGGACTATACAAGGACAAGTACATGCAGCGCGCCAACAATATGTTGCCGCAGTGAAGACCTATTTGCACACCTTGTCTCAGTCGTTGTCAACGGGGTCTACCAGTTCCATGCAACAAGCGCTCAGCCAGCTGCAAACTATCAACACCACGCTGGGCCACGCCGTGCAAACCGAAATGACCGCAGAAAAGGCTCATGCTTCGACCAATTCACATTCGGGTCCAGCTGCGCTGTCCAACGTGGTCGCAAAATTCCATGCTGAACTAACTGCCCTTCAACAGGCGACTACCCAGGTCCAATCCCTAACCGCACAAATTTCGTCCAATACAAATCCCTAGAAGAAGTGCCAGCCTCCCAGTGTGAACCGGGGGGCTGGGAATATTCATGGTGCAACGACTTCGAGTGGTTACTTTGTTAATGCTTGGGTCACATCCTCGGTGGATCGAATCCGGCCAATGCGCCCTAAGGCCACCCGCAAGGCAAATGCATGGTCTTCGGCCGACCGAGCAGAACAAGCATCTTCGATGATAATTTGCTGGTAACCCCGCTCGTAGGCGTCTCGAGCCGTGCTTTCAACCCCGTAGTTAGTGGAAATTCCAGCGAGCAGTATAGTGTCAATCCCGCGGCGACGCAGTTGCAGGTCTAAGTCCGTCCCATAAAATGCCCCCCATTGACGCTTACGAACGATGTGATCTCCTGCTTTTGGTCCCATTTCGGGAACGATTTCGTCCCACCCAGGCGGGGGCGCGGGCCAACTCCCCGATTGATCCGTAATTGGATGCAGTGCATCTTTACCGTCCGAAGAAGGCCCGACGTGGACCAATACCACAAATACTCCAGATTTGCGACAAGCCTCAGCGAGCCGCGAGGCATTCGTAATCACGGTTTCTGTGGAATGCGGAGCTGCAGGCATGCTGACGATGCCCTTTTGAAGATCGATGACCACAAGGGCCGTATGTTTAGGATCTAACTGCAATGATTCTGGCATACCAATTTACCTGCCTTCCCATGGATAAACATGTTCAAATTCCTGAGCTTACGCCGAGTACATCGTTCTGCGTATCCGCAGAATATCGCCCTAGCCGTGCAAGGAACCTGGTAAGAATGTTACGAGCCGAATTTTCATCCCGATCCATCACTAGCCCGCACCGTGGGCTAGTGATGGTGCGCTTCCACAACGGCATGTCTTTGGCGAGAACCACTCTTTCGAAGTGCATCGCTCGCTAATGACATAAACTTTTTGGCCATCGCGCTGTTCTTTATATTCGACCATCTGAACGAATTGGTAAAGGCACCATTCATCTTCCATACTCCGATGCAGTCACGGAATTCGCTTTGTGGATTTCCGCGATTTTTGCACCACAGCACAATAGCGCTTTCAGCCAGGCGTGTCAGGAAAGCCGCAGGTTTGGGCAAGAAGTGTCGTTGTTTACGACGCTTTTCGTCGCACGGACGTTGAGAGGGTTGTCACGTTGCGAACTGCGTAGTTGTCTGATCTGTGCTCGGTGCATGCGGCGTTATCACGGAACCGAGAGAACCCTCGTCAAGTTGCTATGCGTTAACACTCTCGTCGAGCACGCGTGTGTAGAGTAAGACATCTCCCGTCGGATCCTCCCCTTAAGGAAGCCAGATAAGCCCGCGTATACGAGAATGATCCGCCATCGCCTCAAAACCCCCGTGAAAGGGAACTCCCGTATGCGCCGAGCAGGGTTCAGAGACCCCGTCCGGCTTGGGTCAGGATAAGCCGGCTTCGACCCCCAATCAAGGTGACCCTTCGGTGGCTGTGCCGACCCTGACAGCGGACCTCCGCTGGCCCAAAAAGAATTTGGCCGGCCGGGGTTGACATGGTGCCATTATACGAGCAAGCGGCCAAAAACCGGCATAGGTTCAAAAGGGGTGACCCATAACGTTTTTAATGACTAGGCGCGAAAGTTCGTCAGTACGGATTCGGAGCTTTTTCAATTGTACACAAACTCCTATAACAAGGATAGATACGCGAATTGTGGTTCGGGTATGTCCTCCTCTCGATATTGCCAGTTCGGCGTAGCGGGTCGAGTGGTTCCTGTAGTGATTGTCGTGTCGTCGTCTGCGGTTCTGAAACAGGCTATTCGCACTCTACTCAAGCCGAAAAACAAGAAGTAACGCCGCCAAGACGCTACTTTCCGAATTTTAGTTGGGGGCTCCATCGCGAACCTTTCTCTTTCATGGCGAGTGCAATTATGTGGTCGCCCCACAACCCCAAAAGGAGTAAGATATTTTGCCGAGAATCCTTAGCAACTTTTTACCTCATTTCCTGATATTGTCGCAAACCTTGAACGGGCTATCAGGTCATTTTTGGCAACCTACGAATACCTTAAACCATCAAATCATGTGGCTCTCATGATTTTTGCCATCATTCCTTGCTTATTGCGTCGGGGTCTGGCATACTCGGGCTGGAATTGCGTGACCATCCTCAGTCTGTCTTCACTCCGTGCCATCCATAACTAAGAGGTGATTTCATGGCTATTCGGGTTGCAGTAGCAGGTGCCACCGGCTGGGCCGGTGCTGCGGTGGCTCGCTCCATTTTAGCATCCAATGATTTGCAATTAGTGGGCGCCGTAAGCCGGAAGCACGCGGGTTCGGACATTGGCCCGACTCTCGACTTAAAACCTACCGGGGTGATCATACGCGCTTCAGTTGACGAAGCGCTGCAAGAACCTACCGACGTTTTGGTCGACTATACTCATCCCCTTACTGTAAAAGACCACACGTTATCGGCTCTTAATCACGGCGTTCATGTGGTTGTTGGCACCTCTGGTCTCAATGGGGTGGATTACGAGGATATTGCTCGCCTTGCCGTAGACAAGAGCAAAGGCGTTGTCGCTGCCGGAAACTTTTCGCTGACTGCCGCCTTAGCCAAACATTTTTCTCTTATAGCCTCACAATATCTTTCGTCATGGGAAATCATAGAATACGCCGACATCGCCAAGGTCGACGCACCGAGCGGCACGGTACAGGAACTCGCCGAATCTATGGGAGAAATTCGCCAGCCCAAAACAGGGATACCAATGGATCAGATACTAGGATCTCCTGCGGCCCGTGGAGCCACAATCGCAGGGGTTCAGGTACATGCTATAAGATTGCCTAGTTACACACTTGGATTCGAGGTCATTTTTGGGATGCCCAACGAACGCCTTCTAATTCGGCACGATGCGGGCCGCGATCCTCAACCCTATGTTTCCGGAACACTTCTCGCCGTCCGCCGTGTGACCCAATTAGTGGGATTAATTCGCGGGCTAGATCACTTGCTGTTTCCCAATGAAGCGCAGTGAATCAGGCGACATCTGGGTACGTTGGTTCTACCCGAGATAATAATGAGAGACGGGATGGAGTTGATCATCAAATTCGTAGACTAATGGTGCCCCGGTGGGAATTTCTACTCCTACAATATCGTCGTCCGACACCTGGTCCAGGGATTTAACCAAGGCACGTAGACTATTGCCATGGGCGACAATCAAAGGGTTTTTACCTGAAGCGATAATCGGTAGAATTTGTGATTCCCAAAAGGGAATCACCCGTTGCACTGTCAGGGCAAGACTCTCTCCTCGCGGGAGCAGCATGGGATCCACACGGCGATATTTGGCATCGTTTATCGGGAGGCGGCTATCGCCGTCTTCCAATAAGGGAGGCAAGCTACGGTAGCTTCGCCGCCATTCCAAGACCTGGCGGTCTCCATATTTTTGCGCAGTCTCCGCCTTATTTAAGCCCTGAAGCGCCCCATAATGTCGTTAATTTAATTGCCACGACTTAGCAACATCTATCCACATTAGATCCATTTCTTCCAGGATGATGTCCAAGGTCTTAATTGCACGTTTCAACACCGAAGTAAAGGTCAAGTCAATGGTGATGCCGCGCTCCTTTATTAATTGCCCGGCCCGATGAGCTTCGCTAATCCCCTGTTGGGAAAGATCTACGTCGGTCCATCCGGTAAATCGGTTTTCCAAATTCCATTGACTTTGGCCATGACGCACGACCACAAGTGTAGCCATCGAACTACTGCTATAAAATCGGTGCGCAATGGTGCGCCCCGACTTCTTCCTGCCCCGAAGCCGCTGGCCTGTAGCCAGCGGGTCTCGCTTCGTATCTGACAGGCGTGACTTTCCCGTCGAAGTCCGACTCCCGATCAAGCGCAGGATCTCCGAACCCCGTTGCGTCTGTTGCCGAACGCATCGCCACAGGTAGGGCAGATTCGGTTGCCAGCCGTTTTAAATTGATCGCGGCATTCTCATCGCGGTCATGGGTGATCCCACACGACGGACATGTCCACTCGCGATCTGTTACGGTGAGATCTTGGTTCAGATAGCCACAATCGGGGGTAGAGCAGAGTTTACTACTGGGAAACCAACGGTCTGCGGTGAGGATTTGCGTACCGTAACGCGCTGCCTTGTATTGCAGCAGCGTGAAGAATTGCCCGACGCCTTGATCGGCGATGGCTTGCGCTAGATGGTGATTCTTCATCATCCCTGCAACCGATAACGTTTCCACGCCCAGCGCTGGGTTTTCGCGACAGAGACGGGTGGACGTTTTGTGGAGGAAATCCTTGCGAATATTCGCGATCCGCAGATGACTCTTCCCCACACGCAAAGTGGCCTTGGTGCGATTGTGGCTCACCGGCAGGACAGTCCCCTTGGGGATCGGCGCTTTGGGGGGTCAAGCCGAGTGGGTCTTTTGCCGCTGTAAGTTTCCGCGTAATGGCCCGTTGCCGCCCGACCGGCGGCCTGGAGTCGGCCCTCCCGATCCCACCGTTGAATCGTCTTGATGTTCACCCCAAGCAGCACTTCATGACTGGTTAATGTGCGTTCCAGGACCTATATTATACACCTTTAGGCGTAGGGAAGCAATCTAGATTATAACTCCCCCAAGGCCCCGTCAAAGTCCTCCCTAATCAAATAGCGCATAACGTTGAAATTTAGGATGGACTTTTTCTAGAGGATCTGCTATCGTGACCTTATGCATACAGACCCCGCGATGTACCAAGGAA
>JAJZZP010000060.1 GCA_021797515.1 Bacillota bacterium
GGCGCTCCAGGATCAACCGCCTCTCGAATTACCCCATCGTCGGGTGAAACGACCGTCCGAAACCGTCATTCTCGATGCCCTACGCGATTTGGACATCCGGCGGCAATCGAATGAGAGCCTGCTGTGGTATCAGTGGACCGCGGTCCTACCGTACCAGCGCCGCCTCTTAGATGCGCTAGGCGTGCCGATTGACCGTGGGTTTATCTGGGACCCGTCGGGCTAACGGCCAAAAAAATTCAACGATTTTCCGTTCCCTGACTCGCGGAACCTGGGTCATATTAAGGTCACTGTCTTGCGACAGCACGGATCTCAGGATTCGTCCGCTAGGAAGCTGCTCTCGCACCACCGAGAGGGGGTGATGATACGGACAGCGCTCTCCGCCGCCGAGAAACCATCAAAGAGAGCTATTATGAAAGCCGTCCCTGCCTTTTACATGGTTCCCTCAGCCCGGGCTCGTTACCCGGGCTGAGGGGCATGCGAGCGAAACTCTCTACTGCCGCCGTATAACTCATCACACATCCATTCTCGCTTGAGGATGGACGATCTGTTGTTTCCAACCAGGAAGATCCGAGGGATTCCTTCGTCGCTAGCGGTATATCAAACGGCATCTGCAGACCGTGCGGCTCACGGTCTGTCATTAGCACTACGGCTAACTCGGCATCGTGAAATAATGCCCGCCAATTCGTCTGCGGCAAACCGCATATTTAACGGCATCGCCTTGTGGCCTACCACCAACTAGCGTGAATTCACTCCAGCAATCCCTATTCTTTCGCGGTGCCCAAACCCACCGGCCAGCCCTTGCACTCGCTCAGCCAGTGCGGCAAAGGTCATGGTTCATTCAATGTCTACCAACGCAAAATCCTCCGGCATGCATGCTTACCGAGGGCTGGAAGACTTCATCAATGGTCAAGGCTTGATATGGCATGTCGCGACCTTCTAGTCACACTCCGGCAACAATTGAATCCCGCCACCTAACGAATTGCCCCCATCGATACGAATATACTCCCCGGTAATGTAGCTTGCCGCAGGACTGCACAGAAAGGTAGCCAACCAGGCCAATTCTTCGGGTCGTCCGGTGCGTTTCAATGGCGTGCCTTGGCGAACAGTTTCCACAAAACTCGGACCCCCAGCACTAGCCATCTCTTCCATCATGCCCTCGGTAATAAAAAGTCCCGGGCCTACCGCATTGACCCGTATCTGATATTTGGCCCATTCCACCGCCAGTGTCTTGGTCAATCCATAAACTCCGTTGCGAGCGGCGACCGAATGCGCAATACCAGACGCACCACGGTGTAAAAAATTCACCAAGATATTGAGTACAACTCCCCCTTCCCTTTGTTTAATCATTTGCCGACCCACGGCTTGGGTCATGTAGAAAGTTCCATTCAAGTTGGTATCTATCACCGCCTTCCAGCCCTTGACCGAAAAGTCTTCGGCCGGTTGCACAAATTGTCCGCCCGCATTGTTAATCAAGATATTGACCAGCCCGAAGACCCGTATCGTTTCGGATACCGTTCGTTGGACATCTTCAGGATTACGGATATTGGCTACCACATAACCACAGGCAATGTCCATCTCAGTGAGTTCCTGTTGAGTAGCCCGAAGGGGATCTTCCCTGCGTCCCACCAACATCACGGATGCTCCCGCCTGACCCAGTTCTTGCGCCATCTTTTTGCCTAGCCCCGTCCCTCCGCCGGTGACAATAGCCACCATATCTTTCAGCAATTCGGAAGAAAACACCTTCATCCCGATCACTCGCTTCTAACCCCCATAGCGCTTCCTTTACGCGCTTTTGTCAAATTTGAATGTGGCTGTCACGGGCGCCTTTTCAATGAATTTCAGGGATACGGGCCAACAGTCTTAGGGCAACGATTCGCGACACGGTTCCAAGACCTCGTTTCACGTGAGTCAAACCCCCTCTGTGAACTCGATAATGGCTATCGGCACGTTGGTCTCTTCGATTGTGCTTGGAGACACATGCCCTTACGAGGTAACTGCCACATCAACAATCCGGCCGGTAATAGTCATGCGACCATCAGGAGCTACCATGCCCATGTCCCCGGAAAAATGCCATCATCACGAAATGCTTTAGACGTGGGTGGATCTCAGCCTCTGACGCATCTCGCTATCGCCGAAATATTCTGCGCCACGCGTCAGAATACTCTTGATGTATTGGTTGTACATTGAATTAACACCAGATTGGGTGCCCCGCTACCCGTTATTCCCCCAAAATCAATGCACCTACTTTCATAATACTCGAAACGTTGAGTTAGCTCATTACGCAGATGATCAAAAAAATTCGTAACTACCGAGTACCTTCGTTAATGGGGATGATTTTCGCTATCCGGTCCCATATGGTCCGGCTCTGAAGGCCCCTTTCAGCGTCGTTCCACGTACTCCCTTCTCCCATCAGATCGGTTGTGTGAGTGGATGTTCGATTTAACCGACCCCAATTTGGCGTGGGAGCCCTTTACAATACGCAGAAGAGTTTAGGATTCCACCAGGACAGGGTGATGCGTGAGTACTATGATCAATTGTGCTACTCATTGCTGTCGCGGGAGTGGACCCAACAGAAGTGTTGACGGCGAAGGTGCAACAAGGATTACTCACTCGAAAGATCGTGTTTACTTCTTCGAGTTATCCCATCGATGATAGGTCGATGTGTTCATTAAGCCATTTGCTCCGCCGCCGTAATTGCCCGACGAACACAGTCCGGAATTCCTACCCCGTCAATATATGACCCAGCCAAAGCTATCCGAGGGCTATTTGTTCGCAGCTGTTGCACTGCTGCCGCCATTTTTCGCAAATGTCCGACTTGGTATTGGGGAATAGCCCGGGGGCGGCGAAATACCGCAATGTAATCGGGGTCACCCAATTTCGGCAATAGGTCTTTCATTTCGCGCCGATATAACGCTAAAAGTTCCGTGTCATTCATGGCCAATATATCTTCGCCCGCACGTCCGTAATAGGAACGGATGACTGCGCCCCCGGGAACGTTAGGATAATGCCATTTTGAGGAGACATAGGTGCAGGCCGTCATTTGAAATCCTTCACCGCGGGGAACCAAAAATCCTGTTTTGTCTTCAGGTATAACGGACTCCGATTCCTTGTACACGGCACCAATCACCGCCAAATTAGCGTAGGTCACCGCCTCTAGCACATGGCTTACCATCCGCGCATTGGTGGAAAGCAATTTGGCCGCAGCAAAGGCAGGGATAGCCAAAATCACCCCGTCCGCGACAAGGGTTTCTTGTTCGGTAACAACTTCTACGCCGTGGTCTGAACTAGGTCCCAGAGACACTACCGGAGTGTGACACCGTTGATCTACATTATCAAGAGATTTCGACAATGCTTCAATGTAGGATTGAAGGCCTCCAGCAAATGTGGCAAACATACTGGGTCTCGGTCCCCCGCCAGGCTGCGGTGTTGGCCTGGTATGGCGCGCTCCTTGCACAATGCTGCGGTGTTTGGCTTCAAGGTCTTTAAAGTGGGGAAATGTGGCTTCCATGCTCATTTGATCGATGTTTCCCGCGTAGATGCCCGACAACATGGGCGCCGCTAGCCGATCCACGACCTCATCGCCAAATCGATAACGCAAAAACCGTCCTAGCGCAATATCATCGTTCGGGCGAGAAATACGGGGCAAGAAAAAGTCAAAGCCGGCCCGCAATTTCCCAGGCCATGATAACAAGCCGGATTGGACTAAAGCCCAAACATCTGTGGGTACTCCCGATTGCACGCCTGGAGGAATATCATAAAACCTTCCGCGATGATAAATATACGCGCCGTGAGCCCCGGGATTGGTTCCAATAGAGGCCAATCCTACTTCTTCAGCCAGCGCAACCGCTTCCGGCTTTCGGCGCAAAATCGAATCGGGACCCGCCTCAATCACATATCCGTCGTGCCGATCAGTATGGATGACACCCCCTAGATGGTCTTGCGCTTCCATCAACAGGATTTCTGCTTGGGAATGCCTTTTGCGAAGAGCATAAGCCGCCGCCAATCCTGAAATTCCCCCGCCCACGACCACATATCGTTTATCACTCATCGGTTCAACGCCTTCCTTACTACGTCGGCCAACACCTGAATGAACGTAAGATCCGAATTAAACGAAGGCGTTCGCTCCAAATGAACGCCCAATACGTTGGCATGTTTTTGTGCCTGAATATCTAAATCGTAGAGAATTTCCAAGTGGTCGGATACAAAACCTACCGGGCACACCAACTGCTGGTTCCAACCTTCGCGCTGCAAATTTTCGATCTTTTCCAGGATATCCGGGCCCATCCACGGTTCATCCGTTCGCCCCGCACTCTGCCATGAAAACGTATAATGGGGCAACGCCATGTATTCAGCCACCGCCTCGCCGGTGTCACGCAGTTGTTTCGGGTATGGATCGCCAGTTGCTAAAATACGTTGAGGCAGACTATGTGCAGAAAAAATCACCATCACGTTGTCGTTGTCAAATAACGCTAATGACGTGGCGACCCGTTGCGACACCGCCGCGATGAAAGATGGTTCCAGGTGCCATGACTGAATCCCTTGCCACGGCAGGGAGGCTTGATACCGTTGCACTGCCTGTTTGGCTTCCTCAAGGTATCCGCCGACACTCATGACCGAGTAATGGGGCGCTAAAACCAACCCTACAGCCTGATCCACCCCGTCCTCCACCATATTCCTAACCCCGTCCTCAATAAATGGGGGCGCGTGTTTCAACCCTAAGTAAACTCGGTAAGTGTTGGGCGCTTCAGAATTTAATACCTGTTCCAAGGCCTCGGCCTGAGACTTGGTAATGCGGTAAAGGGGCGAATCGCCACCGATGGCCAGGTACCTTGTCCGTAAGTCTTCCAGTTGGGCTGGTGACGGCATTCTGCCGTGTCGGATATGGGTGTAATATCTCGGCAGATCGTCTAGATCCTGTGCCGCCCCGTACGCCATCACTAACACGCCAATCATTCGGTTCCCCCCGTTTGATGCACCCATTGCACGATTTGTTGCAACACCTCGGGACTAGTTTCCGGCAGCACTCCATGACCTAAATTGAATATGTATCCTGGCCGCGTTTTCATAGCCTGTACCATGTCTTTAATCGGTTCAGCCACCGCAGCAAATCCCGCGGTCACCCGTACTGGATCTAAGTTCCCTTGCAGGGCGATCCCCGCCCCTAGCCGTTGGTGTGCCGACGTTAGAGGAACCCGCCAATCGATACTCAAAACATCGGGATCTGCTTCGGCCATCAATTCCAAAAGTGACCCGGTTCCCACACCAAAATAAATGCGTGGGGCCGATAGCGACTTAAGCGAAGAAAACAGTCGGATCATATAGGGCAACACATAGTCACGATAGTCTTGCGGTGCCAACGCTCCTACCCAACTGTCAAACACCTGCACCGCCTGGGCACCAGCAGCAATTTGCACCGACAGGTACTGGATAACCATATCCGTCAGTTTATTCATTAAGGCATCCCAAACCATCGTATCGGTCCACATCAATCGTTTAGTATAAGCATAGTTGCGACTGGGACCGCCTTCAACAAGATAGCTGGCTAAGGTAAACGGTCCCCCAGCAAACCCTATGAGCGGAGTTCCCCCGAGTCGTGTTGTAATTCGCCCAATCGCATCGATGACAAATGACAAATCTTCCATAGGGTTCATGGATCGAAGACTTTCAACATCTTTGCCTGTACGAATCGGACGGGCGATGATGGGGCCCACGGATTCCTTGATCTGAAACTCGACCCCCATCGGGGCTAGCGGCACCATAATATCCGAAAACAATATCGCCGCGTCGACGCCAAGATCATCCACTGGACGACAAGTCACTTCTGTACAGAGTTCAGGATTTGTGGCCAACTCCATAAACCCGTGTCTCTCCCGCATAGCCCGATACCCCGGTTGATACCGGCCCGCTTGTCGCATAAACCACACCGGAATGGTATCGACTGGTAGTCCTCGACACGCCCGAATAAACCGGCTCTCCGTTTGAATCCCCCACTCTCTAAAACCGTTTTATTATACCATTTTTGGCAAGGATGCCGATGGAGGTCCCTACGACGCAGTTTTCCGTCAGACTGCGCGGCAAAACTCGGCCGCTCAAGGCAAAATTTTGCAACTTCCGTCAGCAAGGAGACGCAGCGACCGGCTCGCAAGGCCCCATCGGATTCGCTGCGTCAATATTCGTGGATACCGCATAAAAGACTTGCTGTCCATTTTCAGTGCAATACGGATGTTCTGACACTCTGCGGACTCCAGCATTTTCGTCGATTCGGATTCAAGCCACGCAACCAGTCAGTCAATTTTGAGCTTCTCACATTTCCAGTGGAATTGCAGCCAAGGCAACGACATCTAAAATAGCCAACCGGTCTCCCCGTTTTAAAACTCGAAAAGCTTCTTAAAAATACCCGCCGTTTGTCTGTCGACAGATTAATGACGCAGCTACAAACGATACACGCAACGTCGCCCCCCAGCACCGAAAGATCTTCGTTCTCGCCAATCCCAAACGCTACATTGTGATACGGCCCCGTATTAGCATTTCTTCCGGACTTGGGAAGCATTTTCGGCGTTCGGTCAACTGCCGGTTCGCCCAAAAAACAGCCAAATCCTCCCGCGCTGCCCAAACTCCTTTCTCCGGTCTTTAACTGCGCAATCGGTTGCGGGTTGCCCCATCCGAGTCCCAGAGAGCATCCTTCGGGCCTTACCGCAACCTAGAGCCGTGTGAGAGAGTCCCTCTTCCCACGCGGTGTCCTCACTAACATTGTTATACGATATGGTTAGTGAATCTCAGGAGGCGTCTGCGATGGCGCTTGCCTTGACGGCAAGGATCCCATAGTATCCGCCCTTGGAGCAAAAGCATCCGAGTGTGCTCGTATTGCGTCAAATGAAGCATGGCAGGTTTCGCGATGACTACTCCAATCGAGCAGAAGAGGCTCTTGAATATTGCTCACAATGATGGCACATCCGTCAACACCGGATTGGTCACGCAGTGGATACGAAAAAGACTCGTGCAACAGGTAGGTCGCGTCCAATATAGAGTGTATCATCCGATGTTTCGTGACTAGGTGATTAGCGTATCCGGGAATGAAATAGGGCCATGACTCACTCCGTGGCCGGTTCCGCCTCAAGGTGAAAACTTTTATTTGGTATGGCATGGCCAGAGTTCCTTAATGTCAACCTCCCGGCGCGAAATCACGACAGACCGCTCGCATGGGCCTTGGCGTTCCACAGAGATTCCAGAATTCTTTATCACAAATATTAAAAAGTAGTTAGAATTCGATTAGCAAAACTTATCTGTCATTTGTCTTGTCACTCCGCACTACAAAAGCTACGATAAGAGCAATTCAACACAATGACAAAAGAAAGGTGGTTTTTCTCCCGAAAGGAGGTCTTTACCCTAAATGACACGTTCCAAGGGATGGATGCGGTGGACTTTGGCAATAGGAGCGACGGCATTGTTAGCGGGTTGCGGCACAGCCCAGGCTAGCAGTCCCCCTACGTCTACCAGTTCTACAGCTAACAACACGCAGACTTCAACATCATCCAACACAGCGTTAACTGTTTCCACTAATTCGGCGACGGTTAGCGGCAAGTCCGAAACAGTGTTGGCGACCAGCAGCGGAATGACTCTATACTATTTTACTGGTGATACTCCGACCACCAGCCATTGCACAGGGGCGTGCAGCCAAATTTGGCATGCCTTGACCGTTAGCGGCGGCACTTCGGCTACTGGCACTTCAAATCTGCCCGGCTCTTTAAGTGTTGTCAAGGATGCCAATGGAAATCAAGTCGCCTATCAAGGACATCTGCTATATACCTACTCCGGGGACAGTGCCCCGCATCAAGCCAATGGCGAAGGCATTGAAGGGAAGTGGTTCGCAGCCACCCCGCAATTGACTGCAGCCACCAGTACCACCTCATCTAGCAGTTCGTCATCTAGCAGCTCGTCGTCCAGCTACGGAGGCTATTAACGCAAAAACGGTCGTCAAGTTCGTCTTGGCGACCGTTGCTTATCCGCTTAATGTTGCGGAGACCACAAATTAAATCCAGCGCCGTACCCGTGCCCTATAATTTAAATATTGAACCCCAAACTTAGCCTCGAGATATTGTTCCTCCCGATCGACAACACCATGGGTCATCAGCCCCATGACAACAATGAGGGTAATCCACAACCACGGCCATTCCAAGACCAATCCCAACCCTAATTGAAGCCAGGTTAAGGATAAATACAAGGGATTGCGGGAAAACGCAAAAGGACCGGATTCCGCAAGGGCCGATGTCGGCTGACCGGGGTCAGCGCTGGTGTTGAGAGCGCTTAATACCCGGAGCGCCCACAATGACACCACTGCTGAGCCTACTATCAGACTCAGCCCAAGCCCCAAGAAAATTGGACTTTGTAAAAACTGAACTCGCATCGGCATTGCCCACTCAAGTACTGTGCCTAAAACAATGCCACCACCGTAAATGACGGGTGGCGGCATAATTACGCCTGCATTATCGACGCGTCTTGAGCTCATTGCACAACACCTCCCTAAAAATCATACATCAGACTCGATTGGGACTCTCTCATCATTTTCTTACCACAAAGAAACACTTTAGCAACATTTGTTGGTTTAAATAAGCATTAGAGGTTTAGGTGCCAAAGGAGGATTGCCCCATGGATACCATTATGATTTGCCCGAAATGCCGGGCCAACAACCTTCGCCTTATGGAAAATCGCCTCACCCATGACGATTATCTAGTGTGTGACCACTACCCGTACTGCTCCTACGTCACCGACTTAGATGCATGGATTCCTCGAGACCTCATTACCTGGGGCACCCCCCCGTGGCCTCGGTCAGCGTAAGCGCATTGCTCTTGACGCTACTCTTCCTTATACTGGTAAGGAAGTGGGGAGTGAAGGGGTGGCGTTGGTATGAAGAGTCGTGCGTTGGTGTGGCTGGATCGGCATGGCGTGCCGTATCAAGTGCTAGAGTACGACGAAGTGGAAAAAACCGCACAAGAGGTCGCAGTGAAGTGCAAGGTGCCGCTTGACCGTGTCTTTAAAACACTCTTGATTCATGGTGATAACGGATTTGCCTTGGTTCTGATTCCCGGTACCCAACAACTAAGTGAAAAGAAATGTGCTGCGGCTATGTCGTGTCGTGACGTGGAAATGGCCGATCCAGAAGATATCCATCGTATTACCGGGTACCTTCGCGGGTCCGTTTCTCCAATAGATCCGCGCCGCCCAGTGCCGGTATTTTGCCATCGATCCATCATGGACCACGACTTCGCTGGCGTCTCTGCAGGCCAACGTGGATTTGAACTATGGCTAAAGAGTGCCGACTTAGTTCGAGCCACCAACGCCACCATACTGGATTGTGCACGATGATACACTGCAGGAGCCGTTTCTCGCCAAGATGTCCAGCGTTAAGGAGTCTAGCATGATCCTGGTGACGCATTTTGACGCAGTTGGCCACGATGCGGTTAACAGTTCACAAATTGTCGCGCAACATCTTCCGCCCGATGTTATCGACGATATTGTCGTTGCCCAGTTGCCCACCAGCAAAATAGATGTCGAACAGTTAATTCCTGACCTGATAACTCACCATACTCCGCAAGCCATTTTAGGCATGGGTCAGGCCGGCGGTCGAACGACCCCCTCGCTAGAATGGGTGGGGGTCAATTTGTTGCACAGCACCATGCCTGACAATCGAGGTCAACAATACCGCGCCATCTCCATCAATCCCCACGGCCCAGATGCCTACTTGACCACACTTCCGGTGTTGCAACTCCAAGAGAGCATAGAGTCCCGGGGGTTTCCCCTGGCACTTTCCACCAGTGCAGGGCTATTCATGTGCAATCAGGCATTGTACTTATTTCGTCACCATGCACCAACGATTCCTGCAGGATTTCTCCATCTTCCCTATCTTCCGGAACAAGTGGTAAAAAAACCCGGCATCCCATCAATGGCTCTGGAGACGCAGGTCCGTATTGTCTCACTGATTTTGCACGATATTAAAGATTGGCTCGCCGAAATTTAAAGAAGTTTAGGAGGCTACTGGATGGATATTGATGGATATTACCGCTCCCCTTCCGTTGCGGGCGATATCGTGATATTTGTGTCTGAAGATGATATTTGGCAAGTTGATAGACGAGGCGGTACTGCGCGGCGCATCACTGCTGGATGGGGCTCGGCGGTTCGGCCCTGGATCTCTCCCGATGGAACATACATAGCATACACAGGGCGTGAAGAGGGCGATTCCGAAATTTACATGATGGCCAGTGAAGGAGGCCCCGCAAGGCGGCTCACCTATTGGGGAGCTAATTCTGTGGTGGCAGGTTTTTCTCCTTCCGGTGAAATCATTGCTAGTACCAACTATGGCGGGCCGTTTCGTTCTTGGTTCCAACTCTATGCAATTGATCCCAAAAATATCTCGAAGACCCGTCCGTTGCCTTATGGCCCTGCCCACAGTATCTCTTTCGGCACGCAGGGCGGCGTCGTGCTCGGACGCTACACCCAGGATCCGGCGTTGTGGAAACGATACCGCGGTGGGACGGCAGGACAACTGTGGATTGATGCTTCAGGAACGGAACAATTCATACGCTATGACGGCATTAATGGGAATTTTGCCTCGCCAATGTGGATCGGCTCGCGAATATACTTCATCAGCGACCACGAAGGCTATGGCAATTTGTATTCGATAACGCCATCCGGCGCAGAATTGCAGCGCCACACCGACCACGACACATATTATGTGCGCAATGCCAAAACGGATGGCCGCCTTGTCGTATACCACGCTGGAGCCGATTTATTTGTGTTCGACCCCCAATTCGGCGAAAGCACACGAATCGCTATCAGTTACCATAGCCAACATACCCAGCGCGAACCGCTTTATGCGGAACCGACTAAGTTTCTCAGCGAAGTGAGCATCAATGATACGGGCACACAGTTGGCAGTAGTCACCCGTGGTAAAATTTTCTCGATGGGTCCGTGGCAAGGCCCTGTCCGGCAAGTCGGCATCCCGGATGGAGTGCGCTACCGACTAACCTCGTGGCTTCCGGACGGGAGCGGCTTGGTGACCATATCCGACGACGGCGGTGAGGAAGGATTAGAAATTCATTATACCGACGATAAACCGTCGGTGCGTTTTATGGGAACAGACCTCGGCCATGTGGTGGCACTAAAAGTGTCGTATGACGGTCAGTTTGCCGCAGTCACCAATCAGCGCCTTGAACTCTGGATTGCGGACCTAAAAGCCTTTACCTTAAAGAAGGTGGATGTTTCACCGCAGGCACGCATTGGCGACATGGACTGGTCTCCCGACAGTCGTTGGTTGGCCTATGCCTATCCCATGACGGACCATACCAGTTGCATTAAAATTTACAATTTGTCCAATAATCAAACGTATGAAGCGACCACTCCGCAATTTATCGATGGGCAACCGGTATTCGATCCCAAGGGACGTTATCTCTACTTTTTATCATACCGCGTTTTTGATCCGGTCATGGATACCTTACGATTCGATTACGGCTTTGTAAAAGGAGGAAAGCCTTACGTTATCCTATTGCAAAATGATTTAACTTCCCCCTTCCTCCAGGACCCAAAGCCACTTTATGAAGATCCATCCAGAAACGGCAACTCCCATAAAATCGATACCCCCACGGTCTCACCTACCGTTATTGACCTAGAAGGCATTTCCCAACGCATCTTGGCATTTCCGGTAGAGGAAGCGCAGTATAAGCAATTGGCAGCCTCAGCCGATGCCATATTTTGGACTACCGTGGCTCCCGAGGGCCGATTGTCCCATGAAATCTTCGGATCTGAACCCGAGGGAAAAGCAACCTTGCACAAATTTCATCTGGATACATTGAAATCCGATGTCGTGGGGGAAAAAATCTCGGAATTCAGCATCAACTCTAGTCACCAAATCTTGAGTATCCGTCAAGGTACCCGGATTAGAGTGATAAAAACTGATCAAAAAATCGACACCAAAGACACTGCACCCGGAAAAGACACCGGCCTGGTCAACTTAGATCGAATTACCCTACGAGTGGATCGGCCGGCCGAATGGGCTCAAATGCTCAGGGAATCCTGGCGGCTCTTGCGTGATAACTTTTGGACCGCTAATATGTCGGGCATTGATTGGGAAAATATTTACCAACGTTACTTGGCTCTCTTGCCAAGGGTTGCTACGCGAGGCGAGTTGTCGGATCTGATTTGGGAAATGCAAGGTGAATTAGGCACCTCCCATGCTTATGAGATGGGTGGCGACTATCGCCCGGAGCCACACCACCGCATTGGTCTCTTAGGTGCTGACCTCACTTGGGATGAGAAACACCATGGATACCGTATAACCCATGTGGTATCTGGAGTCTCTTTCGAGAAACAATGCGACTCCCCGCTTCGAGCCCCGGGTGTCCGTGTTGGTGTCGGAGACATCATTCAGTCCGTGGATGGACATCCGGTGAGCCGCGATCTTCCCCCCCAGGTATGGCTGGTAGATAAGGCGGAACATCCAGTGGCACTAAGGATTCAGAATGGTTCGGACGCGGCTTCTACTCGTACGGTGATTATTGAACCTTTAAGTCAGGAACTGAAAGCGCGATACCGCGAGTGGGTAGCCAAGAGCCGGGAATACGTCAAAACTGCCACGGCTAACCGTGTCGGCTACGTTCACATCCCAGATATGGGAGCCCAAGGATTTTCCGAATTTTACCGATCTTATCTCGCGGAAATCCAGCACGATGCGCTCATTGTGGACATACGTTACAATGGCGGAGGTCATGTTTCATCACTCTTGCTGCAAACTCTGGCAAGAAAGCGTATTGGGTATGATATCCCCCGTTGGGGACAGCCGACGCCCTATCCCGCTGAGAGCGTCTTGGGCCCAATCGTGGCCCTCACTAATCAAAATGCGGGTTCCGATGGAGACATCTTCAGTCATGCCTTTCAACTCATGCGTTTAGGGCCCCTAATCGGCACTCGGACCTGGGGCGGCGTCATCGGCATCGATGTTCGGTACGCGCTAGTTGACGGCACCATTACTACACAACCGGAGTTCTCTTATTGGTTCATGGACGTCGGATGGGGAGTGGAAAACCACGGCGTCGACCCTGACATTGTGGTGGACAACACACCTCAGGATTATGTTGCCCATCACGATAGGCAGCTGGCGCGAGCGGTCAAAGAAATCCTCGCCTTATTGGAGGCCAACCCGGTACAAGTGCCGGACTTTGGTCCACGACCTAATCTAGCGGTTTCACATCTTGGTCCCATAAATTAAACGAAATTTCCGAGAGAACGTGGTCTTTCTCACAACCTCTCGGCTTCCAAAAGTATTACCATAGAAAAAGTGGCAAAGAGATCCATAAAATAGCGTCCTAGTACATAAAATACATGGTAACAGCCAGCTTTGCCAGAAAACCACAGGTCCAAGAAGGAGCCGGATCCTCGATGCATTGTCAATTCATCCGATTCACCCTCCAGAAAGGTGGTCATCCGCATGTCTACGGCCACTGAATTCGTCCACTCATGGCGGTGGGGAGCGGAATATTTTCGTACGGTGCGACCGGCCGTTATCCGCTCTTTAAGGGAAATTCGCAGTTGGGCCGAACAAATTCCCCACCCGGATCTCCGTGAACAGGCTCTGAGTTCCCTAACCTTCAAACAATTTCATTGCGAAGGAGGTGGTGTCTTCGGCGGTCCCTCCAGGGATCCCAACGGCCATGTGATGGAATTTCTCGTCCCTTATCAAACCCTGTGTGATTATCTGGACACGGTGACGGATCGCGGACCCTCCCAGGATCCCGAAGATCTCCGGCGGCTTCACCAGTCACTGCTTGATGCCGTGTCCCCCCAATCACCCACACGAGACTACTATGCCCTCCACCCTCATCAAGATGACGGAGGCTATATCACCCGCTTGATAGATGCATGCCATCACAGCTTGCAACAATTTCCCGGACTTTCAGTAATTGCTGATTCACTAACTTGGCTCGCACAACTCTATGTGGACCTGCAAGTATTTAAACATGGTCCCGTCAATGACCGCGTTCCCCACTTGGAAGCTTGGTTCCATCGTAACCAAGCAGAACAATGGGGTATTCATTGGTGGGAGTTTGCAGCAGCAGCCGGATCCACTTTGGGACTATTTGCGCTATTAAACCTGGCAGCTACGGAATTGCCATCCCGGAACACCATTTCCTTAGTTAAAGATCTATACTTCCCCTGGATTGGATCTCTTCACATTCTGCTGGACTATCTTATCGATCGTCAGGAAGATCTAGAAGGCGGCGACTTAAACTTCGTCAGTTACTACCCCGACTATTCAACGGCAGTGGGCCGACTGCAATATATTTATCGCAAGGCCCTGAGTGAAGCGCGAAAATTGCCGGATGCCGCCTTTCACCGCTACATTGCGCGTGGCCTGTTAGGCTTTTATCTGTCCGACCAAAAGATGCGCCACCAAATTGATCGGCCCACTTGCGGATTACTGGCAAGTGGCGGCAGTATTAGCATCGGAGTATGGCTCGCAGCCCGCGTGGGACGTTCTCCTTGACAGGCTCAACGATTAAACCACATCCCCCAAATGAGCGTCAAGGTTGGGTTCCCCAGCCGTCCCCATTTTAGACCGAGACCACAGATAAGATGCCAATGCCAACCCAGCCGCAATGATCCAAAACCCCAGGGGCAATATACAGAATACACGGCTACCAAAATACTCCAACCCCATCGCCAGCCCAAACAAACCGATACCTAGGACTGGACGTTTAAACACCGAGATCATAGCGACGAGGGAAACCAGCACTGCCCAAATCAGCGCTAGTGACCGCCATGCTTCTCCCGACGAAAGCGCCACTGAAAGCGCTGGGTGCAGCCGCCTCAACCAAATTTCCAAAAAAGCGACGCCGATTGCCGTCAAGGATCCATACAAGCCAAAGAAGAAGCTCATCAGTCGCATCAGGAATCATCCTCCCCTCACAACAAAACCGGTCCCTCCTACGGGTCGCCCTAACAGCCTACGCCCTCTAGAATATTCGATGGCATGCTCCAACTATTGTCTTATTTTGTCATAACGAGATTAGAATTGGTTAAGAAACCGGAGGGAACTTCAGTCCGCGGTCAAACACAGCTCGGGCCACGCGCAGTGCATCGTAGGATACTGTTCCCGACAACGCTTCATACACCGGGCGTAGCCGTTCAGTTCCTAAACTTTGAAATGCCGACAAAATTTGACGATAGGTATCGGTTGACAGCAACCGCTGAACATAGGAAGACCACTCATCCGGATCCCGGGTCTGGACCCATTCTTGAAGATACTCCATTACAGTGCCCCGGCTGCGCGCCACGCGTTTCTCCACTTCGGCAATAGGAAATCCTTCGCGAAACATTTGCATCGCTACGGTTTTCGGTGTTTGCAAAATTTGGCTGGGTTCACTAGTCATTGCTGCGCTAGATGCAAATGGCCGCAATATCTCCAGAAGTTCACGCCCATACCGTTCCCGCTTCACCGGCCCAATCCCCGGGCATAATTGCAAATCTTCAAGGGTTTGCGGCAACGCGAAGGCAAGGGAATGCACAGCCTGGTCACTCAACACAATGTAAGGGGAAACGTGCGCTAACTCAGCCTTCTCTCTTCGCCACCGCCGTAATTGGGCCACAGCTGACCAGTTGGGATTGGTAACTTGGCTATGAAAAGCAGGTTGTTCCCCACAATTATCACAACAATCAACAGCACCCGGTTCCAAGGATTGTCCAAAATATTGGCCCACCTGAACCCGACGACAGTCTTGGCCAAAAATGTAGGTTTTCATGAGACGAAACTGTTCCTGACGATATTGGTGCTGCTGTTGCAACCGTTTCCCTATGGTCTCAGCGACCGTGCGATCAAAATCCACGTGGCGCGTCACCGCCACCACATGCCCGGTTCTTCCACCGATAGTTACCATTTGCATTTCATGCAAAGCAGCAAGGACGATAAGCCCCAACTGGTCCTCTTCATCGAGTTCCCACCGTACCAACCGCTGCAGTGGAAAATTTCCCGCAGCGGTGACCAATCGGGAAATCGCCGAGTAATCTGGCGTCGTACCTTTCAGCTGAAATTCCCGCTGTTCGATATCATGGTAGCGCACAATCATGCGCGCTTGGGCTGGCGAACCATCGCGGCCGGCTCGGCCCACTTCTTGATAATAGGCGGCGATGGACTCGGGCACCGCGACATGGAGAACTAATCCCACATCACGACGATTGATTCCCATTCCAAAAGCTGTAGTAGCTACGACAATAGCGAGAGTTTGCTGTCCAAATTCCTCCTGCACTGAACGCCGAACTGAATGTGGCAGACCAGCGTGATACACGGCGATCGGGCGTGACACCACCGTCGTCAGCCACCTTGCCCATTCTTCTGTTCGCCGTCTGGTGCCTGCGTAAACAATAGTGGGTCGGTCATTCTTCAACACTGCATCTAAAACACGTTGCTTCTGTTCTCGTTCAGATACCGTCACTTGCACTCCCAGGCGGATGTTAGCGCGATCTATTGAAGATTCATGATAGATCAATGGAGATTTTGGAGATCCCAGTTGATATCCAATGTCGCGACGCACCCGCGGGGAAGCCGTTGCGGTTAATGCCAGGATCGGGGGATTACCGGCCAATTCGCGAAATTCTCGGATACGACGGTAGTCAGGGCGAAAATCATGCCCCCATTCTGAAATGCAGTGCGCTTCGTCAACCACTAGCAAACTAATTTTCAGATGGTGTTTCAACCCCTCCAGAACTTCAGGATGGGACAGGCGCTCAGGTGCCAGATAAATCAACGGCACCCGGTGCTCTGCCCAATCTTGGAAAATCTGCTGCTGCTCCTCACGCGACAAACTCCCCACTAGGGCATGGGCTCGAATCTGTGTTTCGGCTAGCCCATCTACCTGATCTTTCATTAATGCCACTAGCGGCGAGACCACAACAGTTGGATGGGGCAGCATCAGACTCGGCAGTTGATAGCACAACGATTTCCCGGAACCGGTTGGCAAAATCGCCAGCTGAGATTGCCCAGCCAACACGCCTAGGATAATTTCGCGTTGCGGAGACCGGAACTGCTCCAATCCAAATCGGTGGTGTAATAGGTGGTCAATCTGACTAAGCATCGTTGAATTCCATTGTGTCATTGGTTCCTTGACGACAAAGCTAGCCAATTTTGCGTAAATTTTTGCCAATGGGGTTCTTGATGGTCGGCCAGAAACGTTTTAACACTTTGGTCAAAAGAATGTTTCTGATCTGCGGTAAACCATTGTCGATGATGGGCATAGGATCCAAAAATCAAGGTTGTAGTCAATACATCCAATTCGCAATAGTCCCGTATCGCCTTCATTTGGTTGCCTTGATACAAGTCCATGACATCTTTCCCAGAGACTCCCAGTTTTCCTGGAATTTTCATCATACACGCCATTTCGTGCAATGACATCCGCGGCGCTGCCCCATACCCGCTGAACACATCCATCAGGTCAATGTGCGATTCTTCGTCAAACCGCTTTCGATAGCCATGATAGGGTTCGCCAAACTGATAGAACACCGGCGCCGCAATTCCATGCCGAATGGCCCTCAATACCAGTGTCGTCAAGTCAAATCCTGATGAATTCCAGCCAACCAGTCGCGGGCGGGCTTCGTCGATGATCCGAAAAAACTCCGTCACCAATTCTGACTCCGGCGACTGGATCCGCCCCAACGCGGTAAGTCGTCGCAAGGACCCACTGTCATCCACAATCGCGGCTGCAACCGCCACCACTTGATGAAATGCGGGTTTGAGGAAACTGGAACCTCCCCCCGTTTCCTCAACGCGATGCTGCAGCATCGATGCCCGTACCTCATGATCGGGTGCCGAGTTTGACATCTCTAGCCAAACACGGCCCGAGTCGGCATCAGGCACCGTTTCAATGTCGAATATCATCCACATAGAGATCGCTCCTACAAATTCAGCACAATTACCGTCGGGTAGGTCATTTCTTCAATCGCAAATTCCGGTCCTTCTCGTCCAATCCCGGAATCTTTGATGCCCCCATAAGGCATGTTATCGGCTCGATAGGAGCTGCTGTCGTTTACCATCACGCCACCCACCTGCAATTGACGCGCGGCATGCATGGCAACCGTTAAATTTTGGGTAAAAATTCCTGCCTGCAACCCATAGCGGCTTTGGTTAGCCCAATCGAACGCCTGGTTTATATCTTCATATGGCACCAATCCCGCAAGGGGAGCAAACACTTCTTCAGACATCACCCGCATCGACGGTGCCACATGCTCCAGTAATATGGGAGGTACCATGACCCCTTGGCGTGAGCCTTGGACCAACGTTTTCGCCCCAGCAGCCACTGCCTCGCGATACCACAGATCGGCCCTATCCGCTGCCGCCTCATTAATCATCGGTCCTACGTCAGTAGCCGAATCCTCGGGATTGCCCACCACGAGTTTCTCGGTAGCATGCACCATCGCTGCACGAAACGGCTCCCAAATCTTGTGATGCACGTATATCCGCTGTACCGCGATACAGACTTGTCCAGCATATCCATAAGCTCTAGCTGCTAAAGTCTGAGCCGCCAAATCCAGGTCGGCATCCTCATGGACTATGTTGGCCGAGTTATTGCCTAATTCTAGCAACACGGGTTTTAATGCCGCCTGAGAGCGAATAATTTGGCCCACTGCAGCCGACCCAGTGAAAGTAATCAGCTTCACCCGGGCATCTTTCACTAACTGTTCCCCGACCTCGGAGCCCTGGCCCGTAACAACATTGATCCACCCCTTCGGCACTCCAGCCTGATTAAGCAGCCGCGCAAGTTTCAACGAAGTGATTGGTGCCGCCGGCGCAGGTTTCAATACCACGGGGTTGCCAGCTGCCAGTGCCGGCCCCACTTTATGCAATACCAAATTTAACGGAAAATTGAAGGGGGTAATGGCCAATGTGACCCCGTAGGGTTTCCGGATGGTGAACGCCAAGCGATTTTCCGCGCCGGGATTGCCCCCTATGGGAATCTCAGACCCTTTGAGCGTTCTTGCCGCAAGTGCTGAATAACGAAGCGTCTGTTGCCCTCTGGCAACTTCAACTCTGGCGTCTTTGATGGGCTTCCCGGCCTCCTGGGCAATAGTCTTTGCAAAATCTTCCCCTTGTTGTGCTAACAACTCTGCAGCATTTTCCAATACCCGATAGCGATCGAAAACTGGCCATGAGGTTCCAAATGCCCGAGTGGCGGATTCTAGCGCATAATTCAACGAGTCGGCCAATGCTTCTCCTACTTCAGCCAAAGGCTCTTGGCGGTATTTATGTTGTACGACGTAGTATCGATAGGCCGCGGTTTCTTCTCCATTGATAAAAAAGCCATAACGATCCATAGATAAATCCTCCTCTATTTAATTCTTCATTCGGTGATCCCGGCAAAGTCCAGATAGTGATGGATCGCAACGGGTGCATAATGCACGGCCACAGTGTGTGCAATATATCGCTGCCCATCGTCCGTGCTCTTCGCAATGAATCGCCATCGCAGAAGACGGTCGCCAGGTCGATCTAGAAGAGCTCCTTGATCGCTTGGAAGAAGGTTGTTGACGTATCTGACGGTAGGCCGCGGTAATTTCTTTCATTTGTTGTTCATGCCGCCTGCGTGCGCTGTCATCAATGCGATACTGATCGGGGTGATGCATTTTAACTAGTCTCAAATAGGCCTGTCGCACCTCTTCTGCAGAAGCGCCAGGCTGAATTCCTAAAATACGCCAAGGATCCGTCATTTCCCGGCCTGGCATTTTACTGGTCGCCTCCTAAAGCTTGCGCAATATCCGCCAACAAGTCCGCCGCATCTTCGATTCCCACAGACAGCCGAATCAAACCATCGCCAATGCCCCGCGCCTCTCGAGTAGCCCGTGGAATTGCCGCATGCGTCATGGTTGCTGGATGACCCACCAAGGACTCCACCCCGCCTAAACTTTCTGCCACGGAAAATAGGCGAAATTTCGCCAATACGGTTTTGGCAGCTTCTAGGGCATAGTCAGGGGAACCCTCTAATTCAAATGAGATCATCCCGCCGAACCCTTTCATCTGCCGGGTCAGAATCCCGCGCGTCTCTCCTTCGAACAAGCCAGGATAATAGACTCGACGAACTCGGGGGTGTTCATGCAAGAATTCAGCAACCTTCATTGCATTCGCGGTGTGGCGCTCCATTCGCAACGCTAAAGTTTTTAGCCCCCTAAGAGTCAACCAAGCCTCAAATGGGCCAATAATCGCCCCTGCCGCATTTTGTAAAAATTTTATGCGGTCGGCTAGTTGGTCATCGTTTACCATAATGGCTCCACCAAGTACATCAGAATGTCCCCCAATGTATTTGGTTGTGGAATGCACGACAATGTCGGCGCCATGTCTCAACGGGTTTTGCAAGTATGGTGAGGCGAAGGTGTTGTCCACCACAACCAGTAAACCATGTGTATGCGCCACATCTGCCAACTTCTCTATATCATATACTTGCAACAAAGGGTTGGTCGGAGTTTCCACCCACAAAATTTTCGTTTCCTGCCGGATTACATTTGTCAATTGGGTGCTGTCGCTTAAATCGACGTAAGTGACCGGATGGGATTCTTGATGAACCTGCTGAAATAATCGATATACTCCGCCATATAAGTCATGTCCGGCAATGATATGACTATGGGGGCCCAATAATCGCACCACAACATCGCAGGCCGCTAACCCCGAAGCAAACGCAAAGGCGTGTCGGCCATACTCTAGGGAAGCCAGCGCCGTTTCCAGTGCCAAGCGGGTTGGGTTGTCGCCACGTCCATATTCAAATCCTTTGTGGTGTCCCAAGCTTTCCTGGGTGTAGGTACTGGTCGCGTAAATTGGAACAATAGTAGCTCCTGTTGCCGGGTCAGGATCTTGTCCCACATGAATTGCCCGCGTAGAAAATCCGTGTTGTGTCGTTTTGTCCATTTTGTCCTCGTGGTTTCGATTTTAGATACCCTACTATTTAAACAATTTTCCAGGGAAAAAGAAACCACAAAAGTGTGAATGAACTTAGCTATTGACCGCCACGGCATCCCACGATTCATCCATAATGGTGCCATCCGCATTCAATTTGAAACGAAAGGGCGCATAATTGGTATTGGGATCATAGTAAAGTCGGTCATAAGCCTCGTTGGGCAACGGTTCGATATTTATGTAGTCGTAATTGATATAAGTGGTCGATTGAATGCCTTTCGGTTCATACCCCATGCGCTTTTCAATTCCAGCTAAATTCACCGGAATTTCAAAGTTGACATAGTAAGTAGCGCTGCCCTGGTCTTGGGCAGGGCCAAAATTATAGTATCCTGGAATCACACCACTGCCGATGTAGGATTGATTACCGGTAGCCAGCAACATATTGACCCCTATATTGTTACCTGACAAAGTTGGCGCATTAACCACTTGCTGGACTGGGCGAGGCATAGCAGCAATGCTGTTGGGATTGCCGCAACCCGCAGCCAACAGTCCTATCACCCCTATTCCTATCAGTCGACGATATCGATGGAGCGCCGATGTGATCCGCATCGCGATCATGCCTCCTCCCCACCATCATATAAACAAGGAGGCATCTCTATGCTTAAACGATGACTATCGGCGTCGTGTGAATAGTTTCGGTATCATCGTGTCATTGGTATTCAATCCCCGTGTCAAAATTAACATGAACAAACGAAAATCGGCTTCCAATGACCGCCACGGATACTGCCAAGTTGCAGGTTTATTACGTTCAATGAACACATGAGAATACCATTCTAACCCGTATCCCAATACTGGCGCTAAGAGCACATAATAGACATTTAACGTAAAGAGTGCGGTCAATATGCTTAGTAGGGACAATCCGGTCCCGACAAAATGCAACAACCGGGTACCTGTCTCACGATGTTGATCCAGATAATAAGGCCAGAAATCGTCAAAAGAGCGAATTTTCACAGATGTTCACCTCTACCGCTGTATTCGCGATCAGAATAGAAAATTCCTGCTACAGCGTACTTTCGAAACTCAGATAAGTCGACGGTAGTGTAACTCCGGATCAACAACATAAAAGTGGCCATGAGTTGTTCGTGACATTCGTGGCCCTGCAACTGAAAATTCTGCAGACCAAATGGCCACTTTGTTGTGAAGAAGACTCCTATGCGTACTGTGTTTGAGCAACTAACGCAGCAGACGTGAAGGTTCTTAAACACGAATAACAAGTCTCATCCCACGAAAATGACTCGTCGGATGAGACTTCTGTTGTGCACTGGCACACCTTCCCGGGCTAGTCAAAACGTTCCACGACCAATCTACTTTCTATTAACGCGACTTGAACGTGTGACAAGCGGTGTCTGTTATGCTATGTGCTGGAGTGGTGCCAAGGGATTGCAAAAGGTTCCCTTCGTCTTGGCCAAACGTCATACTGGGATGATCGTTTGTTGCTGAGTTGGAGGTGATAAGAATGCTATCGGCCGAGCACATATTGTCCTTTGCCCAAAAATAACAATTGCTCACGGTACATTTTACGTTAATGGCTGCCACCAAAATCCCTCCCTCATTATCATTACACTCGACGTTCCCACCAAATATCATTCCCCTGTCACCATTCTTTATGCCCAAATCTCTAGACTTTCCTTATGGCTACCCAACGATCGCTGTGTAGGATATTTAGATGACGCGAATAATCCACCTCCGGTCCCCAGAGGGACGTCTTGAGCGCGAGTTGTACCAGAAAAAATCTGCTCTCACTGAACCCGAAGTCTGATAGTTATCTGGATACGCAGAAAAACTCTACCGTTCAGGGCAAAGATATCCTGCCCAGACGACGCGTATTTAGTTAGGAGGGTCAGAGATGCAGGGCGTTATGTTGGGTTTTAGGGAGTTGGCAGGAATTTTTGTGTTTTTTAATTGATAGGCTATAGGTTTGTTGAACCTCCCCGGTCTTCAGGCCGGAGATTCTGGGGGAACCACCATGACTGCGTCGACGGGTCGTGAGACCCTGGGAGTATTCCTCCGAACTCGTCATCGCTTACCCCACCAGCAACATGGGCGGGGTTCAGTCGCTTCTACGTCTTAACGTTGCTTTGAGGGGAACGGGACGGCGATACGTGTTATTTCTACCCGTCAGATTCTAATGCCACGGTTTATGCGTGGCCATGAGGGTTCGCGGGTTTTAACGGCTTATCATGATGACGCGACACATTTTACGTCTCCCACGCATTGCGGGAGACAACCGCACGAAGGTATCCCGTTGTCAAAGAGCGAACCTGAGTATGTTAGCAAAACAGTTGCCTGATATCTCCGCCCTGCACGACGGAGTTTTACGCCGCATCTGAAAAATCGGTGTGAGCAAGTCAAGAATATTGTTTGTTGCATTTTAGTGATTACCTTAATGATGCTCGTGATGCAGTGGGATAGTTCGCGGAAAGAAGCGAATGGCACTGGCTAAAAGAGGATGTTGCAAGCGCGTGCGGTTGAATGGCACAAAGTCCCTCCGGAAGTGCCGTTCTGGGACTGGGAGGCTTTTCCCTGTGCGTTTACGCTCGATATCTTTAATCTATCTGCCATTATTTGCTGCACATCGCACTTAAAACAGGAGACCCGCTGTCGGATCCCCTGCCTATTCTTTCGTTTAGTTGTTTCCCAATACGTAAACTGTAACTGGCTCAATACCGAAATTGGAAACAGTTTGAGCATTAGCGTCCATATAGACATCTATGCGATATCCCTTAATGGCACCGCCGGTATCCATAGCCCGACCCAAGAACCCACCCGGAGGTAAATTCGGATCGGTATAACCCGTAACATAGACCCGAGATTTCAACGGAATCAGGGAGGGATCCACAGCTACCATTCCAGGTTCTAATGGTTGCCCGAATGCATCTACCGGTCCATAGGGATAGTTGTCCTGAAGACTAGGCCCATAGGCAGTGGCCTTGACATGATAGACTGCAATCACAGGATAACCGTCAATGGTCTTTTGGCTGCCGGGGTTAGACATACTGCCGCCCGTGGTTGATCCAGACCCCGTAGGGCTCGTGCTACTAGCAGACGAATTTACCAAGACTTGCAACCCTGTCAAAATGGCTTGCCAAGTGGCTGGAGTAGATATTCCATTCACGGTTAACCCATGGTCACTTTGGAATTGTTCAACTGCACCCTGTGTCAAAGGACCGAAAATGCCGTCGACGGGCCCCACTGAAGTATATCCCAACAATCGTAAATCCGCCTGCAAGGTCATGACCCAATGTCCAGTACTGCCCATCTGCAACCACTGCGACATCGCAGGATGCTGCGCAATTTGGTGGTCAATCGTCGCCATCTGAGCGGCACTAGTGTCCGATGGCACATATTGGGGCACTATATTAAGTTCCGCCAAAATATCCTGCCATACTGGTGCACTGGTAACCCCCGTGACCGGGAACCCATTGGCTGATTGAAAGGCGTCTACAGCATGCAGGGTGTTTGCTCCAAAAATTCCGTCATCAACACCAACACTCGAGTAGCCCAACAGCGCCAAATCGGCTTGAAGTGTTGCGACCCAATGATTTTGGCTACCGTATTGGAGGACTTGATTCATTGCTGGATGTTCTTGCGCTAATGTGCTGGTTGTGGAAGATACTGTCGCAGCGAAAGCCTGAGGTGCTGCAAAACTTCCCATAACTAGGGCGGCACTCGCCACACCTAGACTGTAGCGAAACATATTTGGCATCAAGATTCTCCCCTCGCGATATTGCCTCCGGAGTTAGCTGACGGGTTCGGGCGCGGAGAGAGGCCCTACCTAATGACGCGGATTCACCCCATACTTGGTTCCCCCGGTTGCTTGAGGTACAAGCAATTTGGCAACCTTAGTGTAAAAGGGGATCGATAACATGTCATTTGCCAAAAAAGCCATTAAGCCTCCATAATGCCAAATTGCTGGATTCCTAGGAAGATTTGCCGAAGTTTGTCATACAATGTCTAGAGGATTCCAAGTGCAGGAAATTGATAGCGCAGTTATACAAAGACAAAAATTTTCATCATCAAAAAACTAGATACGGACGCCAAAAACATGGCAACCACTTTGGCAATGTTATTTGCCATTACGTGTGGAATGGCATGCGTTTCCACTATCCATGGCGCAATGATCCACAAAATGGTATCATTTACCCCGATATTAATCAGTGACTGGATAACGAACAAGGTTCGCTGACGCAGAGCGTGCTTGCCGCGATGTTTGACCGTTTTGCGAAAAGTCCAGCGGCTGTTCCAAATGTAGCTATTTAGTATAGCAGCCATTACAGCCATGGTATTATAAACCACCAGCTGATTAACGTCGCGTGTGGGGTCCAAAAAATATAGCCCGTTAAACACCCCCAGATCAATAAAGGCATTGCCGAGACCCACTGAAACAAATTGTACGAACTGCCACATTCGATTCATGCTAGTCCTGGGTAGGCTTTGATCGCCTGATGGTACCACTCTACCAGTTCCTTGGTCGGGACGTTCCATCCCCATCGTTCTGCCTCATTTCGCGCCACTTGTTTAAGCTGGGCTAGACTCTTGGAAGCAAGAAACTTTCGTACTACGGTGCCTAACTCTTCTGGCCGATCTGAGGAAAATAGAGCCCCCGCCCCACTATTGTCAACCAATTCATGGGTGGGAAAACTTTCTGCAGCCACAATGGGCAAACCTGACGCCATGGCTTCCAGCATCACTAACCCTAAAGTTTCCGTTGTCGATGGAAAGACAAATATATCGGCAGAGGCATAGGCGCGAGCCAGTTCTTCACCCAATAGCTTTCCAACAAACGTGGTAGGCGTGTCCCGAAATTGCTCACGTAAAATACTTTCCGCAGGCCCTTCACCTACCATAGCCAAATGAAGGTGAGGATTTTCGGAAAATAGGCCCAGCAAACGGTGCAATCCTTTTTCCAAGGCAATTCGTCCCACATATAGTGCAACAACCCGGTTTGGATGGCCTTCGGTCAACCGGTTCCGCATCTCTTGAGAGCTCCGGTTGGGATCAAACAACGCTAGATCCACGCCGCGGCGCCACACACGCACACGCTTAATTCCTTGTGACTCCAACTCCCGTTTAACCGCCTCTGAAGTCGCCAAGTTAATACCCGCTCGATTATGCAATGCTCGAAGTATGCCCCATATCGCGGGTTTGGTAAAGCCTAAGTGATAAAAATCGGCATATCCCGCAATGTTTGTGTGATAGGACGCCACCAACGGGATCTTTAGTCGTGCCGCGCTGATTACACCTGCCACACCTAGCACAAAAGGATTAACAACGTGCACGACATGGGGTTGAAACTCTTGCAGGTAGAATTTTACTCGGGGTAGTGGCATTCCCCAGGGTTTCCCGCCATAAATAAATCCAACCGAAACATTGGGAACATCTTTAACCGGTATCCCCTCAAACTCTGGGGAGCCGCCGCGGGGTGCCACGATTAGGAGATCGTGGCCCATTGCCCTTAACTCGCGCACAGTCGCCGTAACCCGAGTGACCACGCCATCGGTCGAGGGCCACCAGGTTTCAGTGACGATTGCAATGCGCATAGATTTAACACCTACCTCGCCGATGATTTCCACCCGAGGGAAACCCTGGCATCAAGACCAGTCGAGATTAAGAACCAACCCAGTATAGCATAGACCCTAAACGATTCTCTAGCCTTAGCTAGCCAATTCATCTTGGCTTAACCTTCCATTTGTGTCACAATACAAGGTAGATGAACAATAGCCATCCCCTTAAGGCGGAAAGGCCCATCGTATCGGATGGGAAACCAAAAAATTTCAGAGGAGGGAATCGCCCGTGAGCGATCGTAATTGGGATCGAATTACTGGCTTGTTACTTGGAGCCTCGATAGGTTTAGTCGCCGGCCTGCTGTTGGCGCCTTCGCCCGGTTCGGATACGCGCGAGACACTCAAGAAGAAGACCCAAGACTCCCTAGGCCAGTTTCAGACTAGCGTGCGGGACATTCGTGACTCACTGACCCGCCGCGGCCAGGATGTGCTTAAAAGAGGGGTAACTGAGATTCCTCTTGATGATGAGGGAACCCCGGGTCCCACAGATGAAGGCCAAGGCGCTTGAGTACTCAGGTGGCTTTAACCCTTATTGCAATTTCTCTCATGATCCTCGCGATCATCAGCATTATCGGCATTGTGATCCTCTGGCTATTAGCCAAAAGACTTATGGCAATGGAGCGCACTGTCGGCAACCAGATAGAAACACTGCGAGCAGAAATTCAAGGCGCAATTCGGCAAGCCCGCGATACCTCGCGAGACGTCTCTGAGACATTGTCCCATCTGCGGCGCGGGGCCTACAATGTAGGCCTCATCGTCTCAGGTTTAACCTCATGGGCAGTGACACGCCGTCGGCTTGCGCAACCAGATTCCCACGAAAAAATAACCCAGCCATGGTGGCTTCAAGGAGTTGCCACCGTATGGACATTGTTTCAGCGCGCTCGCCATAAGAAATCTAAGGAATCTTCTCAAAAGTCTGCGGGAATGTAAGGAACGAACAGCAGATTCTGGTGGGCCTTTTCCCACTCTTACTCTAGTTGGTCCAAGGCCAATTGCGCCAGAAACAACTGAACGACCTTTTGGTGGACACTAAATGCTAACCTCGGCGCTTGGTGCACATTAACCCACGTTGTTTCCATGGCATCCGTTCCTGGTTTTAGACTCCCACCTACTGGATGGGTTACAAAAAAGGTAATTAACGTCTCGTTAGAAGGTGTTGACCAGGTTCCCAGTTGACCGTCGATAACCACCTGCAACCCGGTTTCTTCGAAGACCTCGCGTAGCAAAGCCCCTTGCACTGATTCACCAAACTCGATTCCGCCACCGGGAAGAGTATAACCTCCTACAGACGGGGGGTACCTCCGGGTAACCAGCAAAATGTTTTGTTTCGCAGCATCATAGATGATTCCTGCCGTAGCAGGCAAGGGTCGTTCCCAATAGACAAACCCGCATTGCGGGCAAAATCGCCGGGACTTGCCGTCCCAGTCATGATTGGTGAGAGGCGCTTGGCAAAGTGGACAGAATTTCCAGCGGCCTGGGGCCGCATGTCTCCACTGTACAAATAAGTTCAGATCCTCGTCTTCAGCCATAGCGTCATCACCCTAGCTATTGTAGCACAGGGTGCTATGATGGCGTAGCGGTAATAAGGTGACAAATAGCACCGGGCCGTTTAATGCGGATGGTCAAAGTTTCCAACACCCTAAACGCATGGTTCATAGAAGTTGATTCCAAAAATGCTACAGTGGTATCCAGACCCACAGCCAAATCCAGATTCTCCGGACTGGCCGCAACCACCAACAGGGTGTCATTTGGCATTTGCGGGGTCACAAACACTCCTCCCTCGACCAGTTTGCGAATTTGGTCAATCTCCAGCACCCCACTGTTGCCAAACAGTCTGTGCCACGCCGCGTAACCTTCGGTGCCAACAATCACGGTATAAGGAGGGTAAAAGCCCGCCGACGCCAAATGGTTGATAGCTGTGACCACATCGCGATAGCCAGACTGGAGTTCGGCCCAACCTCGGGTTTCCAGAAGATGCCGACCTGTGACCGTCATTAGTCCCTCAATATGCAGTGGGTTATCACCATGAAGGATCAGTTGGTCTTCTGCGCGGGCCACGAAACTCGCTGCGGCTTCAGCCATTGACCAATCCATTGGTACACCGCGATGCATACTAGATTCCAAATCGCGCCAAAACAAAAGGAAATCCTTATGCAACATAGGAAGTTTTTGATATATTCGCCCGGCTAATGCTACAGGATCATCATCAGGCCCTACCATATCCACTTGCCCAAGATCATACCCTGGAGAACGGTCCGTGGGAATGACTTCCACTTCGGCTCCCAGAGGGCCATATAATTGGAGAAATCGTCTGCCAATAACCTGTCGCCTCACCACTTGATGCACGGTATCATCCAGTTCTGCCCACTCGGTCTCATTGATCGGAGCATCTTGCCGCAATAAAAAGTCCATGATCAACCGAACTCCCCTAACGGATAATTTGACTCCTAAACGGCAATTGGCGTTTAAGGTGTCCCCACAGTCCAACCATCGGCCGCTTTGTTTTGCATCTGGTAGCGTTCGTGTTGGATAATCCGATCCAACATGGGCAATAGCTGGTGTTGACATTCCCTGGCCCATTTCCGCACATTCAGGTATTGTGCCATTTCTGATTCTTCATGAGCACTTATCGAGTCGCCGAATAACGGAGTCTGACCTAGATTAGCCATTTGTTGCCCAATCCATCCCAAATGCTTCATCTCGTCGACGGCGTAATCTTCATCGCCCATCCCGACAGATCGGCGATGAATGCCGATAAACGAGGAAAATAAGTAGCCAATGACTTGTTGATATTCCATAGACACCAGCAATTGCAATCTACTGGCGGTATCCTCAACGGACTCCGTTGGGTTCCCTACCCCCCAAGGTTCACCGTGTTGGCTATCTCGGAACCCGTGAAACAGATGCAGATGATCCTCCTCATCAACCACAATACGCTGCAATAGATCTTGAACCCGTCGGTCGGCTATGATTGTAATATGTTCTCGATAACGGGCAATCGCCACCATTTCCGCTTTGATGTCAGATTCCAGTGCCTCGTCCAAGAACGCCCTAGCGATTACCGGGGGAATACTGAGATCCGGTACGCCTTGAAGGGCAACAACCGTATGCGCCAGCCACTTCAGGTGACGCATTTCGTCCTTGGCAATTTGTTCGATCTGGGGACCAAATTGGTAAGCGACAGTCCAGGCATGGGTTAAATAGTGTAAAATAGCGTCATGCTCACCAACGATATCCTGATTTAATAGGCGTACGTGTTCGCGTCGATCATAGATCACCCATATCTCCTCCCCCGTTAGCATGCCCGGAATACACCGATTCTAATTGTGCACTCTGAATTTCGGTTCCGCATCCCCAGGGAAAATGGCACCGGGATGTATAACGGGAACAAGACTCACCCTAGTAAGCGGTTATCACGAGGGGACAAATTCAACATCTGTTAACATCTGTTAATTGGGTCAGTGTGGCCTAGGAAAGAGCGAGATGTTGCATGCGGAACCACAGGATCAAATGGTAGCCCAAAGGGCAACACCAGCGTCCGTCGAGCCAAACATGTAAGGAGATGCGTCGAAGCCAGTAAGGTTAAGATACATAGACAGGCAACCAAAAATGGGCTCCTTGTCTGCCCATTGAGAAGCCCGGGGCGGCGGACATTCCCAGTGTCTCTTCCACAAAATGTTCTGCCAACGCGTATGAGGTAAAGGTTAGCATCCCACGATTTTTCGCAACACCGAATTCATCCACCGGAGCCATGGACCATATCTCGACCACCAATGGCCATGCCACCGATAATTTGTCACCAAGCGATTCAATATTTGCCCCACCGCGAAAATCACCGGCTGTAACTTTGGTATCCGTTCTCTTGCTATGTTGCCACCCAAGACGGGCGTTATCATGCCAAAGCATCGAAATACGTCTATTGCATTCTGGGACAGATTGGTCAGTTCGGCGAGGCCTCTGTCATTTACGATGTCCGATGCGGCCCATTGTAGCAACTTTGGCGGTCACGAGCGCACCACCCTACCCACGGCACGCCGCTCTATTCATCAACAGACTCCATGCGTCCCTTTAGAAATTTTAACTCTTGACCTAAGTGGTGCATCTCATTTTCCGCAATTCCTAAAAACTTGGTCAGTTCCACCTGCCGTTCTTGATCTACTTCCATGACATGCCGCACCTCGTTGTAAAGATCAAGGGCGCGGTCCAATTCTTGACGCAAATTTTGAACCCGTTCCGTGATCTCAGCGCGCTCATGCCGTTCTCGGTCGTGTGCCACCATGGGGGACAACCGTTGCATGAGTTCTACGTCATCTGTGGAAATACGAACGGAGACCATCCCATTCGGCAAGGTTGCCGCAGCTTCTATCCAGAGCAATGGGTCTGGCACAGGCACCCCGTTGATAAAACCTTGCCAGGGAGCTAGAGGAATCTCAATTCGGCGGTGTGCCGAAATTGCCATCCCGAGACCGGTCCCTTCTCCAAATTGGCTGACAAATCGCACCCGTCGGGGCTCAGCCAACAAATACCCAACGGCAATTTGAATGGCTGGGGCGTTGACGGAAATCCGTGCCAGATGACTTAAAATACGCCGTATATTGGTCAGGTTGGATCCGACTTCCTCTGACACGTCTGCCCACTCCATTCGTTTCTATCGTCTGGCTTAAAAGCGCCCCTCTAAGAATACCACCAACCGAGAAAATGTCATCCCATCAAATTTTCCTGACGGACACCGTTTCGATGCCAGTATCGGATAAAATAAGCAGTGGCAAGGAGGACATGCAATGAAATACATTGGTGTAATGTCGGGAACATCGGTCGATGGTTTAGATGCCGTATTAATTGAGGACTCCCCTAATCTCTCGGTACCCGTTAAAGTTCTCGGACATCACTATCAACCATGGCCGGAAAAAACACGCACTCAGATTTTGGCGTTGGCTGACGGAGTTCCGATGACCGCTCAAAGTGTCGTCTCGTTGTCGCAGGCCGTATCTGAGGAACATGCCTTAGCTGTGCTCCAACTCTTGCAAGAAGCCGACATCGCAGCAAACCAAATAGCAGCCGTCGGCATGCACGGCCAAACTGTCTGGCACCAACCACCGTCCGAGACGCATCTAGGATATACTTGGCAATTAGGATCCCCTAGTTGGGTAGCCAACCGCACTGGTATTCAGACCGTCGGTGATTTTCGCTTGGCTGATATGGCGTTGGGCGGGCAAGGCGCTCCTCTGGTGCCCTATGCCCATCGGCTTCTCTTTCAAAATTCCGGCGCTCCCATTGGAATTTTAAACATCGGGGGGATTAGCAATGTGACCTTGCTAGACACGGATGTTACGGTTGCTCCTGTCGCAAGTGATTTGGGCCCCGGCAACATACTCATTGACAGCCTCTGCCGGCTGTATACACAAGGTACCCAAAACATGGACCGCGATGGACTTTACGCTAAGCGCGGTGCAGTGATGGAATCGCTGTTGACCTCCCTTTTGGCCGATCCTTTTTTTCACAAACCCTTTCCAAAGTCCACAGGCCGTGAATATTTTGGTTCGAAATTTCTGTCCCAATTTGACGGCATCAACCAATATGATGCTATTGCCACGGCAACTATGCTTACAGTCCAAAGCATTGTTCAGGGGATAGCTAGAATAGGTGTGCCATCAACGATTTATGTTGCTGGCGGCGGCGCAAAAAACCCTTTCATGATGGAACAGCTGCAAGAACGTATGAACCCTATCCGAGTAACCACCACCGCAGAACTAGGAATCCCAGTTGATCAGCTCGAGGCAGTCGCATTTGCGCTATTGAGTAGAGCCTGTCTATTAAAAATACCGGCCAACGTTCCTACGGCCACGGGATCATCCCACGCAACAATACTTGGCGTACTTGCTGTTCCCGGCGCTACACCCTTCCCCGTTCACTAACAATTGTCAGGTATCCAATTGTACCAGGTGCCTGTTACAACTCTGTTCGTCATGGGGATTTTGTGATGGACCACAACGGTGCACGCCTTCGGCGTGCGCGTGGTCGTCATGGAGCAGACGGGGAAGGATGATCAACAGGAACTGGTTGAAAACTTGATCGCGATCACGACCGCGTTCTCCGCCCGGATTTACGGCAAACGCGGGGGAAAAAAGGTCGCGGCAACCGTGCGTCAAGCGATGGCAACCTTAGCTCAGGAAGGAGTCCCCGAATGAAGACGACCATTTTTGGGGTCTTGCTCGATGTCACGCCCGATCAGGACACGGTGTTACGCCGTTTGATGCACGGCTTAAAAATCGTCAGCCGGCTCGAGCGATTGCGGATAGGGACTTTGGCGAATTCCGTCGTCAGTTGGAATACAAGGTGGGGAAACGCGGGTAAACGGTCAACGTCGTGGACGTTGACCTTCCAGGTGCAAAACCGGTTCGGACCACGACTACACGATTCCGAAAATTTTCTTAAGTGTGCGGGCATGGACATGATGCCCGCAGTGCCAGACACCGCGTGATGGCGACGTCAACGCGGCGATTACTTGGCAGAAAGTGGCCCAGAGTTCGGTGATGGGCTCCTTGCTCGTTTCTGCTTAATCGCGCAACGGCTCAGTGACGAGCTTGTGGAGTACCCTCCGATGGATAGCCGGCTAATGGCCCGAAAAATCCGTGGCACGATGAAGCAAGAAGGTGGCGTCAAATTTGGTCAGGCATGAACAGAAATGGGTAAGCCCGTCACAACGGAATGGAGATGCCGCAGGAACTCGAAGCGAAGTTTAAGTTTGCTATATACTCGGCAAAAACCATTTGAAATAGAGGATCGGTTGGCAGATACTTTACGCGTAAAGGTACGTCGTTTTTGAGGCAGGAATGTTGTTTAGAAGAGGCACCCAATCGCGGTTGGCCGCAACGTCAAGTTTTCCAGTCGAACAAACGAGGCAATGGGGTCAATAGACCCTAACGTGCTCCTGACGTGAATACCCAGAAGCGCCCTTTCGCTCGCGAAAGGGCGACGGCGGCACGAGGTGTTGCGAGGTGGGGCCACGCGGCTCTTACAGAAAGCAGAGGCGTTTTCGGATGGCCTCGGGGTCTTGATTGACGGGCTCGATGAATCCGTGGACCGCGTCAAAAATCTGCTGGACCGACTTAAAGAAGACATGATAAATGACCGATCGTTTCATCCATCCCCACAAGGCTTCAA
>JAJZZP010000182.1 GCA_021797515.1 Bacillota bacterium
CCTGGGCCTCACACAACATTCTTCGGCATCGAGTGCTTACTGTCCCGGGTGCAGACGAACCGCTCCGACCCTCTCGGGTGTTCTTGCGACGCAAGACTCTCGCGGCTTCTTCGTACTCGCAAGCCCGTCTGCAGAAGTAACTCCCCTTCCGATTCCCGAAGGAATCCGCTTACAACTATAGCCTCGCACAAAAGCCGGTACTCTTCAAGATTTTGGCCCTTACGGGCCAACGGGCTGATATCCATAGGCGTGAACGCCGGGGCTTTACGCCCGAGTTTGGTAACATTTACCGGAAATTTCAACGACAGGCTTTGAGTTCTGGACCCATGGACACTCTCTTGAGGTGTATTCTTTGTACAATCAACGTTCTCAAAATAACGGCCAAATGATCGTGATCAAGAGCACTCAGTGTTTTCGAGTCTCGAAAAGAGTGGGAAAGGGTGTCTCGTGCACTAGAATTATGTGCGCAACATCATATCGTAGGGTACGGGAGACCGAAGATAGGTAGCCGAGAGGAGCCTCTCTGGGGAATCCGGGGAGGCTCCTGATTAGGTCATATCATAGACTTTAAAACGGTTTGCAGAATGCCGCCGTTATAGAAATAGTCAACATCTACGGGGGTATCTAGACGGGCAATTACCGGTATCCTCACCGATTCTCCGCTAGTTCGAGTGATTGTAACGGTAAGTTCTTGGTTTGGATCCATATCGTGTGGTACGCTGATGTCTACAATCTCGTCTCCGGTAATCCCATATTTGTGCCAGCTATCGCCCTCGTGAAATTGCAATGGCAGTACGCCCATGCCGACCAGGTTGCTGCGGTGAATACGCTCAAAGCTTTCCGCGACCACGGCCTTGACACCGAGCAAGGTGGTGCCTTTGGCAGCCCAATCCCTAGAACTCCCAGTGCCATATTCCTTGCCTGCCAGTACCACCAGCGGGACGTTTTCCTGCTGGTATTGCATGGCAATGTCATAAACGGTTCCTACTTGACCACCGGGAAAATGCTGGGAATACCCACCTTCTTTACCATCCAGCATCTGGTTGCGGATACGGATGTTGGCAAAGGTTCCCCGCATCATGACTTCGTGGTTGCCACGCCGTGCCCCATAGGAATTAAAGTTTTTCGGTTCTACACCATGATCTCTCAAATATTGGGCGGCGGGACTCGATGCCGCAATATTTCCTGCAGGAGAAATGTGGTCAGTGGTCACGGAGTCACCCAACAAGAGCAAAATGCGTCCATGGTCCACGGAAATGTTGCGGCTCTTGGCTGACGTGACTTCTTCGAAGAAGGGGGGTTCTTGGATATAGGTCGATTCAGGGTCCCAAGCATATAATTCACCCTCAGGAACCGGCAATTGATTCCATTCGGGATTGGCCGAAAACACAGAGCGATAGAGTTCCTCAAAGAGATCCGGCGTCAATGCTTTGGTCATCGTGGATTGAATTTCTTCGGCACTTGGCCAGATTTCGCGCAAATACACAGGGTGGCCGTGATTGTCTTCGCCCAAGGGGTCGTTTACCAAATCGATATTCACGGTGCCAGCTAAAGCGTAAGCCACGACCAGGGGTGGCGAGGCGAGGTAATTAGCTTTGACCAGGGGGTGTATTCTTCCCTCAAAGTTGCGATTGCCTGAAAGCACAGCAGCCACTGTAAGATCGCCTTCTTGAATGGCCGTTGACACAGCATCCGGCAATGGTCCACTGTTTCCAATGCAGGTGGTGCAACCATATCCGACTACGTCAAACCCTAGTGTCGCTAAAGGTTCAAGAAGACCAGCCTTTTGCAAATACGCTGTGACCACACGAGAACCAGGAGCCAAACTGGTTTTGACGTACGGGGCTGATTTAAGCCCTTTGTCTGCTGCTTTTTTGGCAAGTAATCCAGCGCCGATCATCACCGTGGGATTTGAGGTGTTTGTGCAGCTAGTAATGGCAGCAATCACTACTGCTCCCTGCTTTAAAGTGAGAGGAGGACCGCCCGCCATGGTCACGGTAGCCGTCCGAGATGCTCCCTCAGGGGTAAGTCCGAATCCCCGGTTTGCTATGGGCGCGGTTAAAGCTACTTGAAACGTCCGTTGCATCTTCGATAGTGGCACGCGGTCTTGAGGTCGTTTGGGGCCTGCCAGGCTGGGCTCTACCGTGCTTAAATCCAATGATACGACATCGCTAAATTGGGGTTCGGGGGCGCTATCGGTCCGAAATAATCCTTGGGTTTGACAGTACCATTCGACCAGTCGAACATGCTCTTCAGTACGACCGGTTTGCCGCAGGTACCGCAAGGTCTCCTCATCAACTGGGAAATATCCCATGGTTGCACCATATTCTGGAGCCATATTGGCGACCGTAGCACGGTCAGCCAAGCTCATTCGACTCACTCCGGGACCGAAAAACTCGACAAACTTACCTACCACACCATGACTACGCAATACTTGGGTCACGGTTAAAGCCAGATCAGTGGCCGTGACGCCAATTGGTAATTCGCCCTCTAATCGAAACCCCACCACTTCAGGGGTAACGAAATATAATGCCTGTCCCAGCATATTGGCCTCAGCCTCAATGCCGCCTACGCCCCATCCCAGCACTCCTAATCCATTAACCATGGTAGTGTGGGAATCGGTTCCTACCACAGAGTCAGGGTACACTAAGAGGTAACCATCATCTTGAGGCGTTTCAGCTACTACACTCGCCAAATATTCCAGGTTTACTTGATGGACAATTCCGGTTCCCGGAGGTACCACCCGGAAATTCTTGAAGGCTCGTTGCGCCCAGTTCAAGAGGTGGTAGCGTTCCTGGTTGCGATCAAATTCTCGTTCTATGTTAAAAGCGAGTGCATAGGCATCGCCAAATCGGTCGACCTGAACAGAATGGTCTACGACCAGATCGACTGGCACTAACGGATTTATCTGCTGGGGATCATGGTCCAAGCGTTTCAGACTCGAGCGTAGTGCCGCTAAATCAACCACCGCGGGAACCCCGGTAAAATCTTGCAAGACGACGCGTGCGGGTTTGAACGGAATCTCCGGTGCGATGTCTTGATGGGGTTGCCAATGCGCAAGACGCACAACATCTTCTTCTCGAATCTGATACCCGTCTAGTTGTCGTAAAACCGCCTCAAGCAATATTTTTATCGAAAATGGCAGTCGGTCAATGTGAACACCACTCATACGATTGAGGGCCTCAAGCTTATAGTACAGCAACGAACGTCCATCGAAGGTAGTTTGGGTCCTAGCATTAAAGGGGTCTTGCTCTATTTCCGTCAATATCATTCACCTCATTTTCCGAGTCAGGAAGCCAACGACTCTATTGTAATCTACTTTGGCTAAATATTCGATCCTGCTTCGCCCAATGCTATAATCGTGCAGTGACGATCTCGTCAGAAAGGTGTACCGACAACAATGGATTGGACTCAAGAAGTGGCCCAAGGGCGAACCTTTGCAATTATTTCCCACCCCGACGCGGGGAAGACCACCCTCACCGAAAAGTTACTGCTGTTTGGCGGTGCCATTCGGGAAGCCGGGGCTGTTAAAGCTCGTCGAGCCCAGGCGCATGCACGGTCAGACTGGATGGAAATCGAACAACAACGCGGTATCTCGGTAACTTCCACGGTGCTCCAGTTTCCTTACCGAGGGTATCGTATCAACCTGCTTGACACTCCGGGACACCAAGATTTTAGCGAGGACACTTATCGGACTCTTTTGGCGGCGGACAGTGTGGTCATGGTCATTGATGCCGCTAAAGGGGTTGAGCCGCAAACGATAAATTTGTTTGAGGTATGTCGGATGCGAAAGATCCCCGTGGTTACCTTTTTCAACAAATTGGACCGTGAATCACGCGAACCGTGGGAGCTGTTGGAAGAGGTAGAGCATGTTCTGGGGATCGAGACCTATCCGATGAACTGGCCAGTAGGCATGGGTCTCGCGTTTCGCGGAATTTTTGACCGGCAGCGTGCCATCTTTGAACAGTTCGACCGGCAACACCAAAAATTTCTTCACATCCCGTACCGTGAGCTAACCGATCTGCCGTCCGACCAAAAGGCTGATTTGGACGATGCTTTAGAGTTATTAGACGGAGCAGGCAGCCGACTTGACCGTGAAAAAGTATCAGCCGGGGAACAAAGTCCCGCTTTCTGGGGAAGTGCGATTGCCAATTTCGGTGTTCAAAGTTTTTTAAACTACTTCGTAGATTTGGCTCCCGCCCCTCTGCCACGACTATCCGAAGACGGCTGGATTGAACCAACCCGAGAAACGTTTACCGGATTTGTCTTTAAAATCCAGGCCAATATGAATCCCGCTCATCGTGATCGGGTGGCCTTTGTCAGGATTTGTTCGGGACGTTTTGAGCGAGGTATGGCGGTAATTCATGAAAGAACCGGGCGAACCCTACGGTTGGCGCAACCCCAACACTTCTTGGCCGAAGAACGGCAAGTCGTGGATCAAGCGTTTCCCGGGGACGTCATTGGCTTGCACGATCCTGGGATTTTTGGTATTGGTGATACCTTGAGTTCCCAATCGGGAGTCAAATTTGTTGGGTTTCCGCGATTCAGCCCTGCGCATTTTGCTGAGATTGAGTTAAAATATACCCTCAAACATAAGCAGTATCAACGTGGTATTGAAGAGCTAAGTGAAGAAGGATTGTTGCAAGTGTTTCGCGATCCCAATTTAGGTCCAGAAATTTATCTCGGTGTCGTGGGCCCGCTGCAGTTTGAGGTGTTGACTTACCGATTGCACCATGAATATGGGGTAGAGGTGAATCTGCGCCCGTTAATCTACACAATGGCTCGATGGATAGTGGGGTCTCCATTGCCGGAAATTGGCCGTTTTGATCATGCGAGGGTGGTGCTCGACCGCAATCAACATCCGGTCCTGCTTGTAGAAGACCAACGCACTTTGGACAAAATACGACAGAAAAATCCCGGAATGACGTTTTCGGAGGTTTCGGAAGTTCCCTAAAATTACTATGAGAGAAGGGCGAAATGGTGCGATATCGAAGATTAGGCAAGTCAGGCATTAAAGTGTCGGAAATTGCGCTGGGCACCTGGTTAACCTATGGCACGGTCACAGAACGAGAAACCGGATACGCCTGTGTGCAGAAAGCTTACGAGTTGGGAATTAATCATTTCGACTGTGCCAACGTTTATGGTAGTGAGCCCCACGCAGCGGAAATGTTTCTCCGTGATGCCCTGGCACCATTTAACCGCGATTCCTATGTGTTAACCTCTAAAGCTTTTTGGCCAGTGGGTACAGGACCCAATGACCGCGGCCTAAGTAGAAAGCACCTATTTTCGCAGGTGGACAAGTCCTTGAAAGCGTTAAAAACCGATTTTTTGGATATCTTTTACTGTCACCGGTATGATCCTGAGACGGAAGTTGAGGAAACGTTAGATGCACTCAATGATCTTGTGGCTCAAGGAAAGATCCTTTACGGCGGCATTAGTGAATGGCCGGTTGCTCAAATTAGTGAAGCCGTAAAAGTGACGGAATTGCGAAAGTTACATAAAATTCGTGCCAGTCAACCGGTTTATAACATGCTGAACCGCTATATCGAGTCAGGGGTATTGACAGTTTGCGAAGAAAATGGAATAGGGTTGGTCGTGTTCTCCCCATTAGGTCAAGGTCTATTGACCGGCAAATATCAAAAGGGCAAGCCGCTGCCCCAAGGTTCGCGAGCTACTACGCCTGGTGTACAAAACTTCATCACGCACATGTTGAACGACAAGACTTTGGACAAGGTGGCGGCGTTGCAGTCACTGGCTAACGAGTTGGGAATCACGTTAAGTCAATTGGCTTTGGCATGGGTGCTGCGCCAACCGGCCATTTCCAGTGCGCTAATTGGTGCCTCAAAACCCGAGCAAATCGAGGAAAACGTTAAAGCGGTGGGGATAACACTAAGCGCTGAAGCCTTGCAACGCATTGATTCTATCCTCTCCTAGCATAATTATCGCTATTCCCCGTATGGATAAGCATAGGGGGGAACGTCATGGCAGCAATCACCAAGCGACGGTCCAATAATATGTGGTGGCAGTCTTCGCAGGGTTACCAGAGATTTTTGGGTCTCGTGCCCGAGGTCTCTGGTACTCGAATTTTTTTGGCTTCCACGGCAGGCATTCTGATAATCCTATCCATCTCCTCATGGGCTCATGACGTCGTGGTAGGATACGGTTATGGTGCAGTAGCTTTTACCCTGGTTAGTTGGCCTTTTGTGCCGCATCTGGTGCGCCATCTTCGTTGGCCGCCTCACCTTGTGACACGCGCAGTCGGGCTCTTGATTCTGAGTGTTTTGTCCGGGGCTTTAGGGGAAATGATTTTGGGACACAATCCCCAAGCGGCTGGAATGCGTCAATTTAATTGGGGCATTGCCCAAAAGCTATTGTGGCAATTTCCACTAGTACTTCCCGTAGAAAACCTATTGCTGATTGGCATATTAGCTGCTTTATGGCGCTTGGTTCGACCTCGCGGATCTTGGACTATCATTTTGCTGGCGATAACCTCGGCATTTGTCTTTGGATTGTGGCATGTGCCTTTTTGGGGATGGGGAACACTATTGACCATTGGGCTTACTGTGGTGCCTTGGACACTCTATATCATCGCCACGGGAGACTTAGTGGTGCCGATGGCCACCCATTTACTAATGGATGGATTGGCTATGGTCAGCAATTTTTCCCCGAATCCTCTTTTGCGTCATAGTGCATTGGTCCTGGTAGTAGTAGCGGCCATCGTGTGGGGAGCACTTAGTTCGTGGTGGCAAGACCTCCGATCAGCAACCCCCGGATCAGGGTAATGGTTCCCGTCAAAGCCGGTTTCGGTAAATCTTCCAAAGTAACGGCAATATTAAGGATTACCCGCTGCTGTGAAGATTCCTGTATCGTGCCATCAATGGTAATGGTACGATTCACCGGTATCATGGCACGAAATCGGTTCGACCACTCTGAAACCCGGTAACCCTGATTAAGCAAGGGTTCTAAGAACCGGGTCACTAGCCCCATCGTAAACATGCCATGGGCAATCACCCCGTCGAGACCATAGTATCGTGCCGCGTCATCGTCAAAATGAATCGGGTTAAAATCTTCCGACGCCCCGGCATAACGCACTAAGTCGCTTCGGGTCACTCGGTGAACAACTGGTACGAGCGATGTCATAATTAAGCTCCTTCCAAAAAGTTCAAGACTGCGATTCACGGGTAATGATGGTGCTTATGGAAACAAACGCCATGACATGGTCCTGATTGATGCCTGTGGTTTCTAGCGTCAAAAAGGTTAACGGTCCGCGGGTTTTCACCTCGGTTAGTCGGCTGACCACCGTGATAACATCATTGGCTACTACAGACTCACCATAGCGAAAGGTCTGTTCTCCATGTATAAGGCCTGCTTCGGGCAGATCTAGTCCCGGTATGGGCAGACCATGTAAGGTAATCATAAAAGTAGGAGGCGCCACCACATCGCGATATCCCGCGGCCCGTGCGGCTTCGGCATTGCGATAGGGTTGATACTTTAGTCCTAGGGCTTCAACAAAGCGACGAATTGCGCCCAGTTCTACGGCGTGAGAAAAGGGTGGAGATTGGGTACCTACAGGGGGAATATTCATGGGAATGCCTCCAGTGCCCGACGGATTAGTCTGACGGCATTGTATAATAGAAACGTTAAGATTGACAATGATGGGGGGTATCCAATGGAGTTAGACCCGGTCATACAGCGAATAATTATCGAGTGGACTGGATTGCCCGTCCGAGAGTCTGACATTGACGCGGTATGCAGAGCACCATTGACTGCCAAGGTGCTTCAACCATATCCCTTAAATCCGTTTTCTCCGGTACCAGAGATTCCCTCGGTGATGCGATAATGGGATATCTGGCAGAATTGGGACAAGGATTTCGATCCCACGCTCTCGATCCGCGCCAAGTGTTGGAAGAGGCGATTTCACAGATTGAAAGCCTTAATAGTGAGCTTTGCGCCTTTATTAATTTGGACTATGCCAATGCCCGCCAAGCAGCTTCGGCCTCCTATGAACGTTTTCGTTCCGGAATACCCCTCGGCCCGTTGGACGGGATTTTAATTGGCCTTAAGGATCTGTTCGAGACTAAAGGCATCCCGACGACCGCAGGGTCCCAAATCTTGTGCGATTATCATCCGGCTCACAATGCCGCAGCGGTAGAAACTTTGCATAACGCCGGAGCCAACACGTTTCTCGGCAAACTGAATTTGCATGAATTTGCTTATGGCCCCACTGCCACCTCATCCCATTTTGGTACGATGAAAAACCCGCACGATCCTGGCAAAATGGCCGGCGGATCCAGCGGAGGCTCCGCCATTGCCGTGGCCACGGGAATGGTGGCAAGTGCGTTAGGCACCGATACCGGAGGTTCGGTACGGATTCCCGCAGCGTTCTGCGGTATTTACGGACTCAAACCATCCTATGAGTCGATTAGTCGGCGGGGGGTGATTCCGCTTTCCTGGACACTAGACCATGTGGGTCCCATTGCGCGTGATCTAGACGATCTCGAACTACTGTGGAGAATTTTGAGCCATCGAATGAATCAGCAAGCGCGCCCAAGAATCAACCCACGCGTGCTTTGGATAGTGGACAAAAATTTGGATGAGTTGGATATCCTAGTACAACAACAGACGATCATCGCTCGTGATCGCCTAGGGCACTTATCCACCGTGGAAATCGACATCGGGACGCTGCCCCGAGGAGAAGAATGCCGGGCCAGCCAACAATTCATTTTAGGGGCTGAAGCCGTTAATTACCACTGGGCATGGCTTAAAACCCATAGGGACGAGTATCAACCGGATGTTCGCGATCGTCTTTTGGCCCATTCTGCGGATCTCGCAATTCATTACATAGAAGCTTTAAGACGGCGGTCTGAGTTAATCGCCTACTATGACGAAGCAGTGGCTTCCCGCTACGATTTTATCATCACACCTACGGTGCCGATTGCGCCTCCGACTTTGACCACTACGCATCTCGGAGGTGTGGACATCCGCCAAATCTTGACGAGTTGGACGGCGCCTTTTAACTTGTTGGGGTTGCCGGCCGTAACTTTGCCAATATCGCCCGCATTCCTCGGTGTTGGCCTGCAAATCGTCGGTTTCCGGGGTAAAGAGTTGGAATTGTTAGCGTTTGCCCGTGATGTCGAAGCGGCATTGTGCTAACAACAAATTCTTGCCTGGATCGATATTTGAATCAATTTGTCCACAAACTAGGGGTATGAAAGCGAAAATTTTGTCCTGGTTGGGCAGTTGGCGTTTGATGCGATGGGGTACTGCGCTACAAGTGGTAAAAACCGGATTAGCGTCGGGGCTTTCCTGGGCGTTGGCTCAGAGTATACTTCAGAGTCCTCGTCCATATTTCGCGCCTTTAGCGGCAATATTGTGTTTACAGGTCACCGTAAAAGAGTCAGTGTCTCGTGGGTTGCAAAGAGTTCTCGGAGTCGTAGCCGGTATCGTGGTAGCCCTGGTGGCCATACGGTTTCTAGGCATTTCCGCATGGAGCATTGGGATTCTCGTGTTTTTGGCCATGGGAATTGCCACGCCACTGCGCCTAGGCCCTCAAGGAATTCCGCAAGTGGCGATTAGCGCATTGCTGGTGATGACGGTGGGGGCAAGTGTTCCAGGTTACGCCGTGGCGCGAATTTTAGACACCATTTTGGGAGCTATGGTAGCGGTAATGATTAATGCATTGCTGATTCCTCCGGATTTCACGCAATACGCGGAACAAACACTGAACGCGTTAGCTAAAACGGTAGCCGAAGTCTTGAGAGCCATACGCGATGACTTATCCGATGGGTTGGATCCCAATGAGGCTAATCTGCACTTAGTTCACGCGCGGCAGGTCGATCAGGCTCTACATGAAGCGAAACATGCCATTCACCAGGCGGAAGACGGTTTACAGTGGAACTACCTGGTGCGCCACCGCAAACAACGTTTACGCAGAATGCGCCATGCCATTATGGTCTTAGACCATTCGGTCACCCAAGTTAGGGGTATTGCCCGAACATTGTTTGTCACGATGCGACGGGACGATCCGGCTGCTGGCAACGATTTTTCCCAAGACTTGGTGCATCATTTAGCCGACTCGTTCAATCTAATGGCTGACGCGATCGTTACTTATGCCGAACTTGTTGGAAGTCAAGACCAAAATGCTGCCACCAGATTGGATGACTTGCTGGAAAAGGCACGACAGCAACGTCGACGTCTTGTGGAAACATCGGCACAATTGTTGGTGCGTCGACATAGCGGAAGGTTCTTAGATATTGCCGCAGTGGTCTCAGATCTAGAAAAATTGAGCGAAGACTTAATTGTCTCCGCTCATTTATTGGTGCCACTGGTTACTGTGACTACCTAATGCAACTGAAAGCGGGAAACACACTCCTGTAACACTCGCTCTCCATGCTCCTTAGGCAACCAACCCCCAATGGTCACTGCTTTACCTTCTAATTGCTTATACGTCGAGAAAAAGTGGGCTATCTCCTTAAGGGTGTGCTGATTCACAGAGTTCAAGTCCTCAATATGGCTAAACCGGGGATCATCTACGGCAACCGCTAAGATCTTGTTGTCAATACCCTTATCGTCAGTCATTTCCAGGAGGCCGACAATACGCCCCCGAATGACACATCCGGGGAACGTCGGAAAACTGGTGAGCACCATGACATCTATCGGGTCGCCATCTTCACTCAAGGTGTTTTCTACAAATCCATATTCTACCGGGTAGTGAAAGGGGGAATGGAGAACGCGATCTAATTTGATGCGTCCGGTTTCATGATCAGCCTCGTATTTGTTTTGACTGCCTTGGGGAATTTCAATGGTGACGTCTACGTCCATCGTCAGAGCCTCTCCTTTTATCGCCTGTCTTGCCATATTGTGGCCTATACGGGAAAGAAAATCAACGGTACCGTTGACCCTGTCCCAAGCTTATGGCAGTATGGTCCATTGAGGTTAGAATGTGCTATGTCAGAAACGCGGATCGAACCATTGAACGCTGCAACTAAACGCTTATTGTGGACTTATGGCGGATCCAACGTTGCAGGCGCTTTAGCCACTACTTTTGTTAATTTGTTTGTGTTTGTGGTTTCTGGACAATTGCGTGCCTTAGCGGTGTTCAATGGCGCCTACTTTTTGTCCTTGACTTTTGTTTTTTATGGGGTAGCGTGGCTTTTCAAACGGCGCACTCCGTTGTTTTCCTATCAATGGGGGTTAGTGTTAACGGCGTTGTTTTACACCAGCCTTTTAACACTGCTATCACGGGCATCCGATTATGTCCTTTGGCTAGGATTGTTCTATGGGGTGGCCCAAGGGGTGTTTTGGTTCGGTGTCAACCTGATGACATTCGACACCGTGCCTTCTCGTCAACGTATTCGCTTTTATGGTATTAGTTCGGCTTTGGGAAGCGTGACGGGGATCTTGGGCCCGTTGGCTGGGGGTACCTTGATCAGTGCGATTCATGGGATGACCGGTTATGTGGTGTTGTTTGGACTGACTACCGTGGTCTACGCGGCTACCTTTCTATTAAGCCTCAAAGTGACGCCGGGTCTGGCATTGGGATCCATTCCTCTTGGGTTTAGTTTATTGTTGCCTTGGCGAAACGGGTTATGGAACAAAACATTTTGGTCGTTAGTTATTCGCGGAACCCGAGAAGGAATAACCGGACTTGCGGGAGTATTTCTTGTCTATGTCGCCACGCGGGAACCTTGGGCGGTAGGAGTATACGGAGGTGTGACTGCTTTGGCGCGCACCGTGATTTCCTTGTGGATATCACGCTGGGTTACCCCAGAGCGACGGGTGTTGGCACTCTGGATTGGCACGCTAGGAATGACCGCTTCAGCATTGGTGTTACTTTGGCATACGTCATGGCCGTACGTCTTTATCTACGGCACACTTACCGGATTGACACTGCCTTGGTACATGATTCCCAATGCCGCGATACCGCTCGACGTGATGGATCAAGACCCCGCAATTGCCGACCATCGGGTGGCATTTACCTTGAGTCGAGAAATCGGATTGAATTTAGGTAGGTTGCTCAGCATTGCCGTGTTAGGCTTGTTATATCGTATTGGCCACGGATCACTGGTTTTGGCGATTTTGTTGGTGGTGACATCGCTGGCCCAATCGGCTGTGGCACACCTGGCCAAAAATATTTGGGAGAGTCTGGCTATACACTAGATCTTTGCCACAGTTACCATGAGTTGGGTAAGATAGGCGGGGAGGGGAGTTACCGTATGCAGCGTCGCTGGGCCAATGTGGCATTAGTGGTAGCTTTGGTTCTGTTTATCGGATCCCTATGGTTTCGCCATCAACTACTGGGACAATATATCGAATCGATGGCCTTGGCAGGACTGGCCGGCGGCATCGCCGATTGGTACGCGGTGACTGCGTTATTTCGTCACCCTTTGGGCCTAAGGTGGCTTCCCCACACTTCCATCATCTCTGCCAACCGCGACCGGATAATTGAGGCCATTTCCACATTAGTGGAACAGGAATTGCTTTCGGTGAGTTTTATTGAGGCTAACATCGAAAAACTGAAAATTGGTACCCAATTAATCCGCGTGTTGCGCGCTGAGGCCTCCGGCATCGACAATTTGGTTCGCGATGTAGGAACGGAATTGCTGGATATTCTGCCTTTAGAGCAGGCCGCCCGGTTTATCGCGGAATTTGCCGAGTCCAAATCGGATCACATTGTGGTGTCCGATTACCTGGTAAATATCTTGCGTTGGCTAATTCAAAGCGGCAATGATCAAAGTTTGTTTCGCTTTTTAAGCCGCCATGTCATTACTGTACTAGACAGCGTCGAATTTACGGAAGACATGGAACAGCGCCTCAAAACCTTGTTGGAGAACTATACCAAGACGACTACCCAAAAATTGGTGTTAGGATTATTAGAGTCACTGGGTACCGTCGATTACCAGGATCTTAGCAGGACTGTTAAAGAACAATTGATTCAATGGCTGCAATCGGAAAAAGCAGTAGAGCAATTTGAGTTGGCGTTGGTTCGTATCATGCTGACCTTACGCGATGATGAGACCTTACGAAGTCGCATTGAGTCGGTCAAACAGGAAACCGTGCAACTCGTACCCTGGCAGAGGATTGTGGACGCTGGTGCCAGTCAGCTTAGAGAAATTCTTAATCAACCAGGATTTGGCACCAGTGTTAGCAACTTTCGCCGAGAATTGGCACAGATGTTGGAAGACAATCCGGAACACCAGCAGGTTTTGGAATCAATGGTAAAGCGCTCCACCGTCAATCTAGTGCGTCGCTACCATCCGGTCGTCGGTCGATTGGTTCGCGACAATTTAACTCAGATGAATGAGCGGGAATGGATTGATAAATTGGAATGGTACGTGGGCCGGGATTTGCAATGGATTCGGGTAAACGGAGCGCTTGTGGGCGGATTGGTGGGGCTTGTATTATCGGTTTTGATTCATGCATTGCTCCATGCCTAACGTCGTCTAACTGTGGTGGATGACTGCCAAGCATTGATTTCAGCCCCCAACAGCATGGCCCAGCCAAATAAATACAGGTATAGCATAAGGATAATGACCGCGCCAAGACTGCCATATAAATGGTTGTAATCGGAAAAATGGGATGCGTAATAGGAGAATCCCAGGGAGATCAAGACAAATACGGCAACAGCAAACAATCCTCCCCAGGACCAAAGAGTAAACACTTGTGGTCTATCGGGCAAGACAGCATAGAGGATCGCCATGACGGATAAAAATCCTATTAGGACTACAACCCAGCGAACGACTAACACCATCCACCTTACTATATGAATCCCTGTCATCCAAAACAAGGCCCATTGCAAAAGGTGAACCCCTGATACCGTAATGATAACCAGCAGTAATAGAATGATACCGATGCCCAAACCTAAGCCCAAAGACAGTAAGTAGCTCTGCCAATACTTACGGCGCCATGGAAAGGGAAATTCATAGGCGTGGTTCATTGCGTCAATCATTTGCCGAAAGGCTCCCGACATAGCCCAGAGAAATCCAATCCCACCGACGGACAATAACGCGGGGCTTTTGTGATTCACAATACCCTCAATTGTTGTGAATATCAACTTCAGTACTGGGCGCGGAACTATGGTTGTCACGGGTCCGGTTAACACTTGCTGCAAATCTGGCAAGTGCAAAAACCCCAGCAGGGCGGTTAAAAAGAGCATCAAAGGGAAGATGGCAAAAAGAAAATTATAAGCTAGTGCTGCGGCATAAGAACTTAGGTCGTTACGAGCCACCCGCGCGGCCATGTTTTTTGCGACATCAATCCATGGTTCCGGGAGAATAGTTTTCATGTCAGAGAAATGACGCATTTCTCACACTCCTTGTTGCCATTACATGTTTTCTTTTAATTTAATCCATATTACCGGTATTGTAGACTGCCACGAAAGGATGACGTCCATGCCGATTTTAACGTGGGCCCAAAACCTGGTGGCCATCGGCGCGGGATTTTTCATCGGATTGATTTTATCGTTAGCTGGCGGCGGAGGGTCCGCTTTGGCCATCCCGGTAATGATCTACGTTGTAGGTTTAAAAAATATTAAACTTGCCATGGGTACCACTGTCGTGGCAATCGCTGTAACAACTTGGATAAGTGTCATTCCGCATGCAGTCCGTAGGACTATCAGTTGGTCTACAGCGCTGGCATTTACTGTACCAGGTTTTTTGGGCCTGTTTTTAGGACGCGATGTGCGATCGGGTTTTGCCATGCACCTGTTGATGGTTCTTTTGGGATGTCTGATGCTTTTTAACGCCGCGTTCATGGCAGGTACTCTTCAATCAATTACGCTCGTCTCGGGGGCGCCACGACCAAATGTGAGTGTGACCATGGCGCTAGGATTTTTATCAGGTGCGATGGCAGGATTTTTTGGTATAGGAGGCGGATTTCTGATACTGCCTTCGTTAATTTTCAGTGGCCTCTCCTTAGTGGCGGCCGTGGGAAATTCTCTGGTATCAGTCGGATCCTTGAGCATTGTGAATGCCATTCCCTATGCCATTGATCATCACATCGACTGGCGTATCGTGGCCGAATATATTGTCGGTGGGAGCCTTGGGACAGTTGTCCGCGCACCGTGGGCCAAAAAAATTGGACAGACCCGCACATTGTCTTGGATGGTTGCACTGATTTTGGTTGTTGCATCTCTTTATATGATTGGGATTAACGTGCCGGATCTTTACACCTAACAGGGAGGAGCATATCATAGATCAAAGGAGGGATGCTTACATGGAGATTGCAGTTACCGTGACCCCTGAGGCGTTGCAGGCCTTCTCCCAGCTTAGCCAGGACCGCAAGGCGGAATACGTTCGCGTTACGGCAGCTCAAACTTGCGGGTGCGGCAGCATCGGGTACCGAATGTTTTGGGATGATTCTCTGAGTGATCGCGATATGACCCTACAGCAGGGGGGACTAACCCTAGTGATTGATGAGGATAGTCAACCGCATGTGGCGGGTTGTGTCATTGATTATCGTTCGGAACCCCTCCGAGAGGGATTTATGATCAGTAACCCCAATGCCGGGTCTGGTTGCGGATGCGGCGGACACTAAGACGGCGTTAACGGGCGGGACGGTTCGCGTGTTGTGACGGACCGTTCCACCCTTTCCAATTCGGCTATGCCACCCAATGTGCAGTGGCGAACAACGAGACAAATAGGATGCCGATTGGCAAACCGACCACAAAGTATACCCAGCGAAGCCACTGACGCTCCTGCATTAACACACCCAAGCCGATAAAGACCGGAAACGCTTCTAGTATTAATCGGGGCATCGACATAAGCGGTGTGCCGGCTGCAGGGTAGGATAATGGCACCATTAGTGCTAGAACCATATAAAGCCAGAGATATAAGGGCATACGCTTGACCGTGAAAATCGCTACAACTATGGCTACCATAGCAAAGAGCAAATCGTAAAAATTACTGGGCCTCAGTGATGGCAGCCCGGTTTGAAACAGCACTACAGGATTGATCGCGCTTCGCCATACATGTTCGGTGACCACCCACCCAGACCACAGCGTATTCCACATCAATTCAAAGTGCCTGCCCCAATTGGATTGGGCGTGTTCAAACACTAAGGGATCCCCGAATTTGGTGACCAAGAACGCCATATACGCTACGAGGCCGGCGGAAGGCCATAGGGCATGGAAAAACTTCTTCCAGTGTGGACGTTCTTGGGTCCACAATAATAACACAAGGGGGATGGTCAAAATGCCCCCATATATGCTGACCAAAGTGGTTAAGGCTGCTAGTGGCCCAGCAAGCCAATATCGGCGATTTCGTGCGTAGTACAGCGCACTTAATGCCAAGGCCAAGAATAACGACTCGGAGTATACCGCATTAGCATAGAATGCGGTAGGAAAAAATGCCATGGCAAGGCCAGAATACCACGCCGCCTTCGGCCCCAATTCTTGAGACACCAATCGAATGAGAAACCACATTGCCAGCGCAAATGAAGCCCAACTCACCACCAGACCGCCTATCACTCCACTACCGAAAAGGCGGATCGCCAGCGGGTAGAGCGGGAAAAAGGCTGTGGCGGTAGCGCGCCCGGCGTAACCAAAGTTGGCGATAGAGTAGTACCATAACCCATCCCAATGAACCCATAATCCTAATATGGCACGGTAGGCTAAACTGCCCGTGGGTGGCAAGGTACCCGGAGGCGCTTCCACCCAGGCGTGCGGCAAATATAAATAAGCCAGGGTTGCCACCTCCATGAAAAACAAACGAGATAAGACGATAAGCCAGACTATGGACCGAATGCGAACTGTAGTGGACGATTGGGGTCTCAGTACTACGTCGGACGTCACTGGCATATTAGTGGTAGGAAAGTTCAATTCGTTAGCCATGATGTCTCCTTGCAGGATACGAACGAAAATCAGCCATGTGTCCTAGTTGTAAGTTATCTCCGCGGATATAGTTGGCTAGGAGAAACAATTGGTAGCTGGTTAAGTTGGTCACTGACGTTTTCGTTACCCCCAATAAATGCGATGCCGCGATAGGGCTTACCGATGGCAGTGTTTGAACAATGCGTGACAATAAGTTGACCGTATTCCATCCGTGGCTGGGTCCGTAGGGATATCCCAAATTGTTTAGCATGGTGCTGGGAGTATCTCTGGTTGGCCAATGCCCTGTATGATAGTAAAGAGCATTTAGCACCAGGGTCAAGTCAGATGCAGTTAAAAAGAAATAGCTGTGAAATGGCACTCCCGTTGCACGAGAAACCAAAGCGGCGTCTTCTTTAGCCGTCTTTCCGGCAGTAGCCACATAAAGGGGTACGCCATTCACCAAAAGTTTTCCGCTGACGGGGACCACGGAGAGCACCTGGGACTTGGGGTTGACGATCGCTAGGAACCCAAAAAATGCTGGCTCCGTCATCGTACCTCGTACACCAACCAAAATCTTAGAAGGTTGGTGCTCGCGCAATTCAATCGGGCTTACTCGGGTTGGGATCCGGGAATGGAAAAGCAAAGACAGGGTAATAACTAACGCCCCAGTCATCGCCATGATACCCATTATCCACAGATACCGTATTGAAAATCCTTCGGAAACCCGCGGCATTGGTCGCCTCGTGACCATCGCTCCCATCTCTGTATTTTAGTCGAAAAAATCACAGCTTATTGTACCAGGATTTCAAAAATCTGTTTTAAAGATCCGGTGAATTCTAATTAGGATACCCATTTTTTAGGAAGACGCATGATGGCTACCCCACCCAGGCGACATTGCTGTTCCACGGCACCGCTGCGAGACGCGCGGTCGGAGGACACTTGGCTCGATACAAAAAAAGCCGCGGTACGGACGCCGGATGATGGGATTGAATCTCCAGATTGGCTATACCCTTAAGAATCCAGCCGTCAAGGCGCTCAATCGCTTGCCGGGTTCGAGGCTCTAATGGCACCAGATCAAATCCGGCCAATGCTGTTCCCGTATCGTAGATGGTGTCGACAAGATCAGAAAATCCTAATTCCTCTGCCTCGACCCGCGTCATGTCATTAAGAAAGGGGTTTCCACGGACCATTAATATGATGCGGTATCCCCTCTGGGCTAGAGACCGAACAACTTCTCGGTCAAACACCGCTTCACCGGAATTGTCGGTAATATATAGCAATGTGGCCGGAGTCGGCAGGTTATCGAAGAACTTTTGGCTGTCGTCATGAGCGAATTTTTGTCCTATGGCCTGGTCCAACTGAGAAAAACTTTCTTCGGGGTTGGCATTAAGCCCCGCATCAATGATATTGCCAGCCGTTGCATACAGCAGTCGGTGATGGAGATTTTCCAGTGCCACTGGATGACGTTGCCAATATAGTTCGGCAAGTTGGTTGGCACGCCGACGCTGCTCCCTATAGGGATCTTGGCAATCGGTCAGTTGATTGACGCGATGATACATTTGGCCAATGATCAGTCCTGGATTGTCAGCTGACTGCCAAAACCCTGCAGTGGACACCAAAGTTTCGGCCATGATCGGCCGCCAATTGGCCAAATTTCGATGCTGAATAGTCCGCATCAGTTGTAATGACACGCAACTTGGGCACTCCGGCTGAATTTCCACCTAGTCACTCCTCAAAAAGTTTCACGGTAAAATTGTCATGACAAACCCCCGAAGTCCGAGTGATCCCAAAACCCTGGATAGAACGCCGACCATTTTTGCATTATGGTAATGGTAGAAGATCAAACTGCGTAACACAAGGTGGGGAAATTCCAATGTGTGGGCGATTTTCGCTGGGAGTGTCGATTAGTGACGTGCAAGCGGTATTTCCCTTTACCATGCGCCATCCTTCCAGCGCGGCATTATGGCAACCGCGGTTTAATATTGCTCCTGGCTCCGATATCCTAACGATGGTTCTGGGAGGCACCGTGGTGTGGGGAGGTATGGTGCGATGGGGTTGGCCTCCGCCATGGAACCCATCGCGTCAAATTATCAACGTTCGAGTCGAAAGCTTTTTAGAAAAGCCTAGCTTTCGCGACGGACGGCGTGCGCTGGTTGTGGCCGATAGCTTTTATGAGTGGCATCAGACGGGAAAATATCCGTACCGGATATTTTCTCCGTCGCATCGGCTGTGGGCTATGGCAGCACTGATCCAATCAACCCCGGTTGAACCCTATTCCCGCGTCGTTTTATTAACCCAAGCGGCCACACCTGAGATTGAGGAGATTCACCCGCGGATGCCTGTCATCTTAGACCAATCGGTAGTCCATGACTGGCTCGCGGGAATGTGGCAACCTTTACAAGGCCAACCCAAACCAACGGTGGTGTTGGAAGCGGTCAGGATTACCACTGCCATCAATAGAACCATCCATGACGGCCCTGATGTGCAGCGACCATTGGTCATACCGAAAGCAACACACTAATTAACTGGCATCGGGGGGGCCAGAAGGAGACTGCTGAATAGTGATGGAATTTATCGAGACAGGATGGACCGGGTAGCTGTCTTCGCCGGTTACCGGGTTGGTCTTAACAGCACCACTGGCAATGGATTCGACTACGGGCATCCCAGAGGTGACTCGACCAAGTTCCGTGTAAATGGGATCTGAGTTGAGGGAGTCACTTTCAGTCCCGGTACAGACAAAAAACTGGCTGCCATTGGTATTGGGATTATTTGCGTTGGCCATGGCCACGATTCCCGGTTGGTAGGGGAAAGAAATAGGCAATTCGCCATTCCACTCGTACCCTGGCCCACCAGTACCAATATTATTAGGGTCACCGGTTTGAAACATAAAGGGCTTAATCACGCGAAAGATAATATCTCCATTAAAAAAACGATGGCGGGCTAAAAAAACAAAGTTGTTTACGGCTACCGGATCATGTTTGGTAAACAAGTGAATGACAAAAGATCCATCTGTGGTGTTGACAGTCGCCTGATAGACATCGGAGGTGTCGATGGCCATGGATGGCGGCTTTGGCCAACGAAGATTGCGTCCACTGGCTAGCGATACAGGTTTCGGTTGAGGTTTGGAGCTGGCCGCGCTGCCGCAACCCGCCATCAGTACCAAAGCTGACACTATCATCAGCCCCTTCGTGAGATGATGCCGCCACATATAGTGAACCACTCCCCAGCAATGTCGTTGTCGTGGCCATTGTACCCGGCAAGGAACGTATTAGGCAAGCTTTCGGGCCATGGGATTTTTTCTTAAGCTGTAAAGGTGGACGACAGCAGCCACTGTCAAAAAAGCTAAGCCTGTGATGGTAACTCCCGTCCAATCCCAGTGCCCCCAAGACCAGCTGCCGATGCCGGCTCCTAACGAACCGCCGATAAAATAACTGCCCATATACACCGTGTTGAGGCGTGCCCTGGCACCTGGGCGCAAGGCATAAATTCTCGATTGGTTGGAGATTTGCCCCGATTGGACACCCAGGTCCAGTAGAACGATACCAATAATCAATGCCCATAACGAACCGTTGAGCGGGGCTAGCCATAAAAAGGCCAAAATTGTTAACGCTACACTATAAGAAACCGTAACCCGGGGATCCCGACGATCGGCCAGTCGCCCTGCTAATGGCGCCACGGCGGCTCCTGCCGCCCCCAACAGGCCAAATAGCCCAATGACGGAAGCAGTGTAGTGGTACGGGGCAGTACCGAGCCGAAAGGTCAGCGTGGTCCAAAAAATATTAAAGGCTCCAAACAAAGCTCCTCCAGTGATGGAAGCGCGGTTCAACTCGGGTTCTTGCCGCATAATTGGGACAATGGATGCGATGATCCGAAAATATGAGTCATGGCGGCCGTGGGGTGGAGCAATTGGAAAGGTGAACTGAATTAGGATTGCCAGCAGCACCATAACAATGGCACCGAACACAAAAACAGCGCGCCAACCCAACGCGCCTCCTATAAGACCACTAGCGGTTCGTGCCCCTAAAATACCAATCAGCAAACCGGTCATTACGACACCGACAACTCGCCCGCGTGACCGATTGTCTGCCAGGTCAGCCGCTACCGGGATAATAATTTGGGGAACCACCGTTACCACCCCCAGCAAGAAACTCGACGCGGCCAGCCACCAAAACACCGGCGCTGCAGCAACAATCAGACTGACTAGGGCAATGATACCCAGTAAAATTAAGATTAACTTTTTTCGTTCTATCAGATCAGCTAAAGGAACAAAGGCTATCAGTCCAGCCGCATAGCCAATTTGGGTTAGCATGGAAATGCTGCCCGCAGTCGACGAAGATACATGAAAGGTCTGTGCCATTAAAGTGAGCAATGGTTGGTTGTACCATAGATTCGCAACACTGGCCCCCGTGGCAAAAGCCATAATGAGTATCAGACCTGACGATAGACGGGATTGGCTCAAAAGTGGACAACGCTCCTTTCCGAACTTTCACGACATTATTGGGACAAGGGCACCTACGGCCTTTCAAGACCTAGGAAGAAATTTTATGATATCACATGAAAGATGTTCTGCGAATCGGGCATTATCTTCGAGAAGCAACATCGTGTCGGACAGCCTGAAAAGCAAGGGGATGGTGCTGGTGAAAGCAATGGTGCTGAAAGAGTATGGCGGCCCCGGGGTATTGCGAGTGCAGGAAATAGGGCGCCCGGAGGTGGGACCGGAAGAGATTCTCATTGAAATTGCAGCGACAGCAGTCAATCGGGCTGACTTATTGGAACGGCAAGGATTATATCCTCCGCCACCCCCGGCACCTCGATACCAAATCCCGGGATTGGAGTGCGCGGGTACGGTGATCGCCACGGGTGAACGGGTAATTGGTTTCAATATAGGGGATCGGGCAATGGCACTTTTGCCTGGCGGCGGTTATGCAGAATATGTAGCGGTTGCCGAAGATATGGCATGGTTAGTGCCCGAGGCTCTCAATTTGACCCAGGCGGCAATTCCCGAGGTGTATCTAACAGCATTTGATGCATTATGGGATAAGGCCGAATTGATGCCCGAGGATCGTGTGCTTATTCACGCCGCTGCCGGAGGTGTGGGATCGGCGGCGGTGCAGTTGGCGTTAGCAGCTGGGGTGCAAGTGGCTGCAACGGTAGGCAGTGAAAAGAAACGCCAATTTGTTAGCAAACTCGGCGCCCATCGGGTAATAAACTATCGGGATCAAGACTTTGTCGCGGCCATTCAGCACTGGACCCAGGGACAAGGTGTCCAGGCTGTTATCGATTTTGTGGGCCAAAGTTACCTGCAGCGCAATTTGCAAATCCTAGCCGCGGGTGGCACCCTGGTGATAGTGGGCACCTTGAGTGGTGCTGAGGCACCGGTTAATTTGGGCCAAGTACTCAACCGGCGCCTTACCATTCGAGGTACAGCTCTTCGTTCTCGGCAACGCTATGACAAGATGCGCTTAGTGCAAACGTTCGCCAGACGCACGACGGCCGATTTTAACAGCGGACGTCTAAAGCCAATCATTGATCGCATTATCCCTTGGGAGCAGGCTGGCGAGGCGCACCGTATACTGGCGACAAACCAAACTATTGGCAAACTGGTGCTTAAAGTGCGGTAACACTTAAGGATTGGCCAATGCTCTCCAACAACGCATGTAAAGTGACGGGGGACACCATCGCATCGGATGGCAGTCGCCCCCCCGCCGCACGTGCGTGGCCGCCCCCGGCAAACTGTCTCTGCATGAGGCGAGCGGCATCAATTTTCGGGCTGGTTCGAGCAGAGAGACGACCGTCGGGTTTTAGGAACAGCACTAAGTCCAAGCCTTGCGACAGCAACGCATGGGCTACTTCATTCACGGGTCCCTCGGCCTCTAAAAAAATTCCTGCTAACCGATAAGAGCCAGTATATAACAATTCAGCGTTCTGTAAATGATGCGACACAAAGGTCTGCTCTTCCCGTATCAAAACAGCCAGTTCTTCACCGTCCGACGGGGTGTAAGGCGCCCATCCGGAAGAAAACTGTTGTCGGAACCAGGTAAATCCCTTGGCATAGAAAAGGCGATTTAAGTTTTGCCCTTCGATATGATCCGGTTGCCACAAATCGTAGCGCTCCACTGCAAGAACGAGTCGTTGCCACTTCTGGGTGGGCTGGAGCCACCCCTGGGCGAGAGCGTATGCGTACATGAGATGACAGCCAGACCGTCGCATATCGATCGTGGTCTTGATATCGCCTTGCAACGGCAACGCACTTTGATGGTGGTCGAGAAGGTGGGTAACGGCCTTGCGTAGACGCTCCCAATGCTGTGGTGGAACGGATACATCGGCTAGATAAACGGGTCCCGACTCAGGTTGCAAGGACTCTAAAGCAGGAACGACGCGATCTGGTTCGCAAAAAATCGGGGTTAACCCGCAAGATATTCCTATCACGGCTGCGGTGGCACCGTCGAGGCAGTGTTGATGGGTGATGAGGATGCCGCCTTTATGTTGTTCCACTACGTTCACCTCGTCTCAGTATCACCGACATGGTACCATGGAATACAGATTCAAGATAATGCGGCAGCGAAACAGGTGATTCCAGATGCAACCCGATAATCACGGTGGTCAAAAGAAGGCTGACCGCTTCGTGCACTTTTGTGCGACATGTCAGTGGATTCGACATCAAAGCCCTGGAGTTTTTGTCTGTTCTCGTCTGGGATGGGAAACGAAACCAAAATATGTTTTTTCCTGTTGGAGCCCGCGGCCAAGGTTCCAATCCAAGAATTCTAAATAGATTCAATGCGCGATGCATAAAAGACGGTACCGCGCCAGGAACCAACCACTCGCACCCGCGAGCCTGCTGACAGCATATTGGGTCCGAAAATTTGGGTTTCTTGTGTGGTTTGGATGGTGACCAACGATGACGAACTATGGTCGGCTACCGCTAAAAATCTTCGGACTTCCCGACCAGAGGTGTGCACGGCCCCACTGGTAAGAATCGTCGCACCTAAAACAAAAATCATGAAAGCACGGCGAGATCCTGAGCGCAGCTTCATCAAGTCATTCCTCCGTTACAGCGAAATTAAAGGAGTTAATTCGACAAAGAGACCACGATTTTCCTGCTGAAGCAACTGAAGAACAGATAAATTGCGAACAAAAATAAAACTACAGTCGCGGCGGGGCCAAACGCTGTGCAATCCCGGGCCGCGACTCATCATTGCGCGGTTTTGACTTTTTGAATGAATAGAGATCCTAAAACAAAATATAAGAACGTAACAATAAAGAGAATACGATAAGCCATGCCGAGATTCATTATGCTCGCCAGTGGGGTCACTAAGGCGCCCGCAATTAGTCCCGCGCCCACTTGCGCTAAATTAAAGGAGGCTTGCCACAATCCCATGCTTCGGCCCTCTGAGCGGCCTGGGGGCAAGACATCGACCGCCAGCGCCCAGTCTGTGGACATGTAAATGCCATATCCAAAACCAAAGACTGTGCCCATAACTAATATTAAGGTGACACTTTGGGTGAAGACAAACACCAGTGCGGTTAAGCCCATGAGCAACCCGCCGACGACCACCATCCCCTTGCGTTTTTTTAGGCGGTCACTGAGCCATCCGGCAGCAAGTACGGATAATAAGGAACCCAGCGTTAATAGGGCAAGGATGTCAAACACGATGGGTTCTGGGCTGGCAATTTTTGCGGTGAATTTCAGGTAGTAGAACAGATAATTTTCCAGTGTTGCAAATCCCAGCATCACCAACAATCGGGTGCCAAATACCCACCAGAAATCGGGGTATTGTCGTGGAGAAATCCACATATCCCGTAGCCAATGCTGGGGCGCATCTGTCAAATCCAACTGACGGGAATCCACTTCTTTCACGCCCCACTGGGTGATCGCCCAGCCTACTACTAAAAACGCGGCCAAAGCCCAATAAACAGTGGTATTGCCGAGAAAACGCGGCAGCAAAGCGCCGAAAATAATGGCAAATTGAGTCATAAATCCCATGAAGCCAGAGGCTACTCCCCGCTGTTCCTGAGAGACGATATCAGGGATGAGTGCTTGATAGGCTGCTTGCGCCAAGTTGGCTGCAAACTGCACAACCAGGTATCCAGCAACGAAGAGCCAAAAGTCGTGGCCCGCGTAACCCATTAGTAATAGTCCAATAATATTGCCTACGGTGCCCCAGAGGATATACGGACGTCGTCGGCCCCAACGATGCCGCAATCTGTCACTAATAAGTCCTCCCCAAGGCTGAACGAAGGTTGCGACCAGGGAGCCTACAATCACCAATATGGACAAGACACTGGTAGAATGATTTCTTCCGACTAGAAAGAGTACTTCCCTCGGCACTACGATAATGATCAAAGCAGTCCATTGCACATTAGAGGCAAACCAATAGAAGCTGAGAAAAATATTTTGAAGCAGGGACAGTCGTGGTTTCATGACTACACTCCTTTAGTATGCACAAGTTCCCTCCCGCTACATTCCACTATTGCCCACCTGGTTCCTGCTCTCGGGACGTCGTACGGGAACTTTTTGTTGCACCCTTGTCATTGGGATAGCTGGGAAAATCGGGTATAATGACCACAGATTGGTATAAGGAGGATCTCCGTGGGTTCCTGGCCAACTATCAAGAACACAGTACTAGATGCCATAGGACATACCCCCGTTGTTTGGCTAAGCCGGGTTGCTGGGGAACGCGGTGCCCGAATCGCGTTGAAGTTGGAATTTATGAATCCGGGCGGGAGCATCAAAGACCGCATTGCGGTCGCTCTCATTAAAGATGCAGAAGATACCGGTCGCCTCAAACCCGGTGGAACTATTGTTGAAGCAACTGCGGGCAACACTGGAATTGCCTTGGCAATGGCTGCTGCAGTATTTGGGTACCGTGCATTGTTCGTGGTGCCCAGCAAGATGAGTGCTGATAAAATTCGGATCTTGCAGGCGTATGGTGCCGAAGTAAAAATCGTACCGGATTTGCCGCGTGATGACCCCGACAACTATCAAAATATCGCTGCTCGATTAGGCGAGGAAATCTCCGGGGCTTGTTATATGGGGCAGTTTGAGAGACAAGCCAACCCTTTGGCGCATTTTGTCGCGACTGGTCCAGAAATCTGGGAAGATACCAAGGGAAATTTAGCGGGGGTAGTCGCGGGAGCGGGTACCGGGGGCACCATAAGCGGTATAGGGCGATATTTAAAGTCTAAAGACCCTAGGATTCTAGTAGTGGGTGCGGATCCGGAAGGATCCATTCTGAGTGGAGGAGCCTATCACCCTTTTAAGATTGAGGGCATGGGCGAGGATTACTACCCAGAGACATTGGATACTAGTGTGGTGGATCGTTGGATTGCAGTGTCCGATGAAGCTGCTTTTGCAATGGCCCGGCGGCTTTCCCGTGAGGAAGGTCTCCTGGTCGGCGGGTCTACCGGGGCCATTGTGGAGGCAGCCGTGATGGTTGCCGCCGAATTGCCACCGGACCAACTTGTTGTAGCCATTGCACCAGACACGGGAAGAAATTACTTGAGCAATATTTTTGATACCAGCAAATAAAGAGGAGGATTGAGGGTCAACTACCCCGGCCTGAAGGCCGGAGCTTGTGAAACAAGTTGGGTTGCCAGGGATAGCGGAAGCCAATCCGCGCCGTTTGCCATAGGTCGTCAAAACCCACTTCGGGATGCTTCCTCAGTCCCGGATACTGAAAGGGGAATCATGCTGGCGAAAGGTAAAGCGCCGAAGGTTCCCACTGCTGCCGAAAGGTAGGAGCCGGTTGCAAACATTCCCGAGGGGAGACGGGGTCGTAAGACTCCGCGTCACAAGGCCCGTAAGGGCGAAGGAGGAACACCATGGCGGTTTTTGTTCTCGACAAGCACAAGAAGCCGTTGATGCCCTGCTCCGAAAAGCGAGCGCGGTTGCTTCTAGAACGCGGGCGTGCCAGAGTTCACCGGATGGTGGACCGCACGGTCGAACAGCCGGTCTTGCAGCCTGTCCGGGTCAAGTTGGACCCCGGTAACAAGACAACCGGATTGGCGCTGGTGCGTGAAGCGAAAACAGTCGAGGCGGCCACAGGAAAAATTCTTCGGACACTCACCGTTCTCATGCTGTTGGAACTACAGCATCGGAGCCCTGCCATTCGGGATGCCCTCGCGCAGCGGCGGGCTTTTCGCCGGAGGCGGCGCGGGAATCCGCGGTATCGCTCTGCCCTCTTTGATAACCGCACCCGACCCGCTGGCTGCCTGCCACCCTCTCTCCAGCATCGGGTGGACACGACGATGACCTGGGTGAACCGACTGGCGACGCAGCCGCGGTGAATAGTACCCGATGGGTGTTATTCCAACGTCTCAAAGCCACAGGTATCCCGGTAGAAGTCGCTAGTGGTGGACGGACCAAGTGGAATCGACACCGGGTGCAGGTCCCGAAGGAACATTGTCTCGACGCCGCCTGCGTGGGGCTTGTCGATGCCCTGGAGCATTGGCAACAGCCCGTCCTCGTCATCAAAACTATGGGCCGCGGGAGTTACCAGCGCACACGCCTGACAAAAGATGGATATCTCACTCGAAACAAGAGCGTTTTCGGCTTCCAAACTGGGGATATGGTGAAAGCTATTGTGACCACAGGCAAAAAAGCCGGCACTCACCTGGGCCGCGTTGCCATCCGAGCCAGCGGCAGTTTCAACATCCAGACCGGAAATGCTGATCCAAGGAATCTCGCATCGTTTTTGCATGCTCGTTCAGCGGGCGGACGGCTATGGATATGGGTGGAATCACTGCGCACAGAAAGGGGGAAGCGGTGCGGAAACCCAGCCCTGAAGGACGGGGTTTCCGCGCCGCGACTAAGTGATGAACACAGGACAACAAGCACCACAGATCATCTTGCGGGCCACTGACGGCCAGGAGTTTTCATCGCATCAAACCGTGGCCAACGGTCCACTCGTGGTTGCGTTTTTTCCTTTAGCATTTACCCCAGGCTGAATTCAAGAGTTATCCACCTGGCGGGGGGATTACAAACAAATTCAGGAATCTGGCGCTAATATTGTAGCCATCAGTACCGACCAAACGTTTGCCCAAAGGGTTTTTAAAGCCTCACTGGGCGGATTGCCTTTTGAACTCCTGTCGGATTGGATGAGGGAGACTGCGCGCAACTATGGTGTGTTGGATGAAAAGGGCGGATACGCCCGACGGAGTACTTTTGTCCTAGATCAGAATCATCACTTGTTGTATCAAAATCCGGAGTTTAGTGCTGGGAATCGCAGCCATTATGAGGCCGTGCTGGATGTCTTAAAAACCTATCACGGAACCAAAGCGTAAGAGGGGCTTCTTTTGAGTCAGTTCAATCAGTTGGTCGAATTTTTTGATCGCCAAGAGCGAAGCACTTGGCAAATGGAATTGGCCACCACACTATTTGAAAAAGCTAGTTTGCGGCCTGGAATGCGAGTGCTCGACGCGGGATGTGGCGCGGGCTGGCTTTTGCTTGGCTGGGCTCATCGCATCCCACTCGAGGCCGTGGGTATTGACAACTCAGGGCCAATGATAGAAAGAGCTCAGTTCAATGCGCTCCAAATGCAGCAACGAACACATTTCGAGGTCGCTGACATGAGACGTTTGCAGTGGCCAAATGACAGCTTCGATCGGATAGTTTCTAATTTTGTTTTCTTTTTGTTTGATTCACCAGCTTCCACATTGACAGAAGTATGGCGGGTTCTCAAACCTGGTGGCCGTTTCCTGATGTTTAACCCAGGGCTGAATTGCCTCAAAGACCATATGGACTCTTATGCAGAACTGCGCGGTTGGCAAGAATTTGACCGTGACAGTTTTTTACAATGGGGCGATGTAGTGTCACGCCGTCGCCGATTAACGCCTGAGGACATTGAGTCATGGTGGGGAAATACATCGGCGGTGTTTTCGCACCAAACCTTGTGGAATGGGATTGGGTTACTAACCGAGGCAGTAAAACCCCTAGCACAGGTTGAAGACTAGATCAATCATTTCAGCTATTTTGTGGTATTCGTGCCGTCTTTAACGTCCAACTGTGGCGTGGTAGAATAATCAATATCGCCATTTATCGAATCTATACAGAAAGGACCGAAGAGCAGCATGTTAGAGTGGCTGATCGGTAAAAAGCGTGGCCAAGCCAGCAGCAGTTCGCAAACTCATATTTCTCCCCAAGAAGTGTTGGACATGATTCAGTCTGGGGTTAAGGTTACCATTTTGGATGTTCGGGAACAGCATGAATACCGTGCTGGGCATATAAAAGGCGCTCAATTGATACCCCTGATGCATCTTTCTAAACGACTTCACGAGGTGCGCAACGAACACTTGATCATCACTGTGTGCCGTTCCGGAAATCGGAGCGCTCAGGCTGCTCGCCTTTTGCGGACCCACGGATATGAGGTGCGCAATATGCGTGGCGGCATGTTGCAATGGCCAGGAAAAATCGCCAAATAACCTTTGAGGAAGGATGTGACACATCATACTGGTTGATCGGACAATTGTACGTTTGGCGGGAATTGTTGCCATGATAGGCGGACTAATATTTTTTGCGATACAACTGCCGAGTATTGGTGGATATCTAGTGGCAGCCGGGTTGATTTTTTTAGCTTTTACGATAGGGTGGACGGCCCGTTATCAAAGAGTATTGCGAGAACCACCCGACACGCACGATGGTTGGGAACCCACTGGAGAAACCTATTTGAATCCGGGTGGCGATGGACCAGTAGCCGTGTGGCACAAAGGCATTAAACGTGTGTACGTGAAAATCCCCAATGCCCACCATGAATAATCGGCGGGCCATACTTTTTCTGATTCTGGCCAATTTGCTGTGGTCGGGAAATTTTTTAGCGGGACGACTCTTGCGAATAAGCATGGGACCTTTCACGTTAAATGGCATTCGCTGGGCCATATCCTCGCTGATTTTGGTCTGGCTTGTTAGGCGGCGGGGAGAGTCGTTGCCTCTGTTACAGCAATGGCGTCCATTTTTGCTTTTGGGCTTGGTAGGAATGTTTTTGTTTTCGTCCCTGACCTATTGGGGGTTAACTCTGGTTGGCGCGGGAGAAGCAGGACTTTTGTCAGGGTTGACCCCCGTCGCTGTATTGGTTGCAGGGTTTGTCATTGCCAAAGATCGGGTCCATCCTTTGCAATGGGTCATGGTATTGGTTTCCGTATGCGGTGAGCTATTGTTGCTGCACCACAAGGGGGCAGGGGGCCTGGTTTCGGGTAGTTTATTTGGTGCTATCCTATTACTTCTGGCCGCCTTATCGTGGGGGGTATACACCGCATTAGGCCGGCGATATCGGGTGCGCTTTTCACCATTGGTGATGACTGCTGGCGCGGCGGTGTGGGGAGCGGTACCATCTTTGTTACTAGGATCTTGGGATTTGACGGAACACCCGCTGCTTCTCAATGTCGCTAGCATTTCCGCACTGCTATATGTCAGCACTTTTGCCTCGGTGTTAGCTTTTGTGGTGTGGAGCGCCGGTGTCAACATTATTGGCAGTGCGACTGCGGCGCCTTTTATGAATCTTCTTCCAGTTTTCACCGCGGTATTAGCTGTCTTGTTGCTACATGAACGTCTCGGTGCTTACCAAGTGGGTGGGGGATTAGTAATCATCGCAGGCGCAATAGGGTCAAGTTTGTTTCGAGCGAACCCGCGCACAGTGCTGTCCGAAACCTAGGTCTGTGCCTGCAATAGATAACCGGCAAAATAGGGTGCTGGTACCACACCTTGTAATCTTTGGGTGCCTGGTTCCAAGATGGTGGTGGGAACTCCTAATATATTAAACTTTTGCCCGCGTTCAGGAAACTGATCCACTTGAATGATTGCGACAGACACCAATGGTTGCCATGCAGCGCATTCCATTGCCAGATGTACCATCTGGGCGCACGCCATTCAGGTGGGCGAAACAAAAATTGATGCAGCAATTGAATCGTAGATTTGGTCCAGCAATGAGCGGGTAGTAACATCTATTTGCGGTGTGATACCGCTATAGAGTGCGATGGCATCTACAAGAGCTGTAAATTCTAGGCCAGTCGGCACTCCCCAAAACACAATATCCAACAATCGTGCGGCTTTCGAACGCAACCATACTTTGGGGGCGGGAGACCCTGATTGATATACATACGATAAGGTATGAGGGTTCAGAGAAACCAAGTAAGACACTAAATCGAGTGTTTCAATCACTATCGGGTGGTCGGCGCTTCCTTCAACTACCAATTCCACCGCAGAGGGTAAAGCCATCAAACGCTGAGACAAAGTTTTTTCGTCCCTATCTTGTAAGTAACTCATATTAGAACCGCCTTACGTTAATTAATGATGACGATGGATAGGGCAGGGGAATGCAGTGTGAACTAAGAATACCCTTTTCACTCGTTCTTATAATGGCTGAGAGTAGTATAACTTTTTACTGAGATTTCACGCTGGAAGCGACGATACAAGATGGAATCGATTATACCAAGCGGGGCCTCAAATCTGGGCGTCTATAGGAGCTCTCATTAGAGCAATGGGTGCGCGGTCGCCTTTTCACCAGAAGGCCGACACTTCCCCACGAGGTCACCCACTTGGTAACTTTATTATGATCATGTGAAGGAGACTTGTCTATGCTAGATTTCAAACCCGAGACCGGTCTAACTCCCTAATTCTAGATAGATCATTGTTCGCTGGACCCTGAGCCTCTCGGGGCGCGATATTGCGAGACAAGGCCCAAGCGTTCCAAACCTATCATGTCCCGTTCTCCGCCTCCAGCGTGACGACAGCGAACGCCGATCGAGGATGCGTCTTGTCCGTGGTTTATAGGGGCTTAACAGAGCCGATGGTTCTCGCCAACTTTACTAGCAATCGACGGCCCACTTTAAATCGCATCATGGTCTTTAAGAATGTGCCACCTCTTTTTGATGGTACGATACCATAGAATGACAGAACGATCGGAAAATACCGCATCTTCCGCAAAGACTGTCAAAAGTGTTAGGAGGCGAATACCATCAAAAAGATTCAACCGTTACCCCGATTCTGGTTGATCCCGGCCCTGTTAACAGTGTCATCGTGGGTTTTTTGCTTTCGAAATAGTGCCACACAAATTTTGCAACCTACACCTCGGTTGTGGCATCTCGGGGGAATAAGTCTCGTGGTCACCGCACTTGAGGTTATGCTCGTCCGTGGGGCATGGAAGTATGCTCCTATGCCAGGTCATGGGGATGCTCCTCAGCCAGCGCGCCATGCTAAGCGTCCGTGGGTCATATTTGGAGTAGGCGTAGCCGTCGCTATCATTGGGATTGGAGTGCAGATATTCTTGGTGTTAGCTAATCCGATCCCGATACTGTAAGTGTTAATTGTGGTGCGCGAGCGACAGCCCGGTGCGGTTTCGGATGGCTAAAAAAAATTGTTGTACCCCAGGGACATCCCCGTTGTCGACATCGACTTTGCAGCCTTGGTTAAGACCTCTTGGACACGAGACGTCAATGGGATCAGACACGGCACGGAATTAGCGGAAATGGCCACAGGATTTGCATCGCGGCGTAAATCATGTTCTTGCGGGGGGGCGCCTTAAAGTTATTGGGATTTTGGCACTCTTTCACTCGTCCCAACAACACCGGGTCCAACTAAGAAACAACCCAAATGGCAATACGTGGATTATGAGGGACAAGTAACGGATCGTTGCCATACCCAACAAACGGATGCTGCCAAGACCGCAAATGCACCCAATCCTGCAATCCACCATGTGGTTATCATCCCTGACATCGACCGGATCTACGCTGTGATCCGACGAACGTGGTGACCCAAGGCTATGGAGGCGGACTGACTGTCTTGTGCGTCTAACAAGTCCAGGCGACTGCCCGGCTGTCCTTGGAAAGTTTAGCATCATTCTCCTGGAAGGAAAGACAGTCCATGTCGTGCCAACTTTGTTTTCTGTCAGATAATAAGTTAAATGACTGTTGGAGTACCACAGGGGAAAGCGCCAGCCATGACACCAAAAAGAAACCCGGAAAACATAAATGTCCGATAAGGCAGATTATGTAAACTAACAATGTGAAATACGCACTTGATACGCCTCGTGAAGATGTGGTTAACGCCATAAGACCGCCATCAAGGCGGGCGCCCAATTGACCGTCTGAGGCACGTTGACGGGACAGTCTTTATGGCGTTGGCTCCACCCAGTCGTCTTCGCAATTACTGGCCCCCCTGATGTTCGTCTGAGGGCCGGGAAACCGGCCAATACCAACCCATGGCGTTGCTATCCGCGTGGGATACGGAATAACCATCTACTCTTCCAATATCCTGGATGTACCACGGATCCCATAAGGCAGAAACTCTCAATGATGTTGCGTTGATGCCAAAGCGGGTTAATCCGTACGCGATTGTTCCCGAAGACACATCCTATAGATGATGATCGATTTGTTACAGTATGCATACAGTGATAATGTCAGTATATGGTAAGCGTGGCAGCAGCTGGGAAAGGAGGTCTCTATGACATTATCAACGAATCAAATTATTCTTTATGCAGCCGATCCTAATGACTTCGTGATCGCGCTCGCTGCATCGATTACAGTGGGAATTCCAGCCTGCCAGGTTACTGGTGATTTTTATGATGCATGGATCTATACAGTTTCCCATGCCGAATTTTCGGCATCCCGCGGCATGAAAATTGGGGGGCTCTGTCGAAGTCTTATACTACGCTCTCTCGCGACGGTTGTCCCTTCTGTGGGATCACGCATCCGCGATACAGT
>JAJZZP010000079.1 GCA_021797515.1 Bacillota bacterium
GAAGACATCATTGATGCGACTCGCAGGTAGAACGGAGGCGGTTTGATGGATTTTCTTTTGAGAGGCCTCATAGTTGGCGTATCCATTGCCGCTCCGGTGGGTCCGATTGGACTGCTTTGTATTCAACAAAACGGCGATCGTGTGGATTGGCAGATTATCCGCGGCCATCATTATAGGGTTCGGGATTGTGGGTATCGTGAGCTCGGGGACCACCCATTAGGAACTCAAACCGTTTTTCTCTTTACAGGGAAGATGGCCTCACAGTTCAGTTCGGCGAGTCCCCCTCCATCCTGGATAGGGCCAGTTATCAATTGGATTTGTTTGTTTTATGTCCCGCAATTCAAGGAATCGCTGCCGTACCCCGAGTTCATTGCTTTGGCCCCGAGCGAAATTGCGTTATTCCTGAGCCTGATTGGCAGCCTGTTCTTGTCGAGTATCATAATCTTTGGCACGTCCCCCCTATCAAGGCGAAAGATCACCGAAAACATTTTCGTATTGCTCTTCTCCAGCATCGCCCTGGGAGGCAATTGGATCTTTCTTTCTCGGTCCTATAAGGACCACGATTGCTAATGCCGCTTTAAGCTACTATTTTGCACCCATTTTGGTTATCGTGATGTCGCCTATTGTTCTGGTCGAAAACTTTCGTTGAAAAAGGTGGCATATGCCGGCACGGCCTTTTACGCAACTCTGATGAACAACTAATTTATCCGAGACCTCAATGGACTAGAACGGACACTCGTACAACTGGTATTCACCTCGGCATTACTGCTACCTTATGTTTTGATCACAAGGGGATTCGACGTATTGCGGATATGCGTCTATGCTCTGGTTCTCATTGTGATGTTAGGGATACTGCATACAGGGGCGGGCTTCTACCTGTTCTTTTCCGGATTGAACGGGTTATGAGGTCAAAGTATCGCGATATTGAGTTATATTGATTCTCTAACTTCTTTATTGATTTCAGCCATGGTTTTTGGCGAAGGGATCACGGTGTTTCAAATAATAGGCGCCGTCCTGTTACTGGGATCCAAATTTATGAGTGAAGCACGAATCTCCCTCATGGGATAAAGGTAAGGTAATAACCCCCACCGCAAGGTCAATGCTGTCAGTTAAGAGAAACGGTACCGGGAATCTGACACACTGACCGCTATCTTGAGGCAGAATGCGGGCATTGTGTTGAGACCCAATCCGAACGGATTGGGTTCTCCGCGAGTCACTTGCCCCCCCTGTCCCGATGGCCCCATTGTGATCTTGACGTCCGCGCCTGACATCGCAGATCGGGTGCTAAAGACAAACGGCTTCCACTTTGGTACGGTGCGCCGGGAGGGATTTGGCGCTGAGCCGGACTAAGGTTCCGATGAATAAAGTCTAATCCGTGTTTGATGAGAACTGTGCCCTTGATGTCGCTCGAACTGCCACCGCCTTCATTAAGAAAGTCCGCGATCTCTTCGTGTAACCGCCGTTCGTCAGCAGGACTCAGACTATCAAGGGGATTGAAGCCAGTGGTGAAAAAAGCGGTATAGATGTGCTTGGCCTGACGTGCAAACTATCCCAATAATGGTACCATCTTCGGACAACCAAGATGGATTTCCAGAATCAAACCAGGGGTCCCAGGAATTGGCTGCCCAATTACCTCAGTTCAAAGAACACACAAGGTTTCCGCTGTCTCGCTCCTCCCTATCACTCCATATGCTGTTGCCTGTGATTCTCCCAGGTTTGCCAACGCCCATGCGGCCATTCCGCCCGACATCGCGAAGGGTAGTCAGCGGGATGGGTCGGCCTTGAGGCGTTACGGATCCCAGAGCGTCCAACGCGAGGACAAAACTGTCAAAATGGTGGGACGAAGAGGCCCCACCCAATCCCGACGCGAACGCCGAGCGTGTCGTATTGTATCAACGCGTCGCTTTGAGAACCTCCTTTCCCGCACCGCATTCCGCTGCCCCGCTCGATAGGGAGGCAGCGGAAAGAATATGTTAGCGTGGTCAATTCATAAAGATATAGGGCTTTCCTTTCCCGAACTCTCTCGCCGTTCGCTGAGATATCCTAGTCGCTATAGCGTCGATCAATTTTTGCCACGACTGTGTAGTAGGTATCCACCAAATTAGCGACTGAGAGTTTGGCCGTTTGACTAACTAGTTGATAGGCATCCCATCGATCATAACGATAGGATTTCGTGAGCCAGTCGACCATTTCTCCTAACGCGATACGGGCAGCATCTTCCAACGGCCGCGCACTTCCAACGGTCATAATTTCCTGAGGCGACAGAATACGGGGCCACAGAATCGGCGTTTGTTTGAGCACGGCAAACCGCAACGTAATTTTTCCGCTAATCTCCAGTGCCACCCCACATGCTTCTCCTTCGCCTTGCGCCACATGACAATCACCTGTCGAAAACAAGGCACCAGGGACGTTCACTGGAAGATGGACAATATTACCCGCACAAACATCCGGAACATCCATGTTTCCGCCATGCATATGCGGTGTCAGAGCGGATAACGCTTCTAAATCCGGGGCCGTGCCGATAGTCCCCATAAAAGGTCGCGCCGATACCGCAAAGCGATCCCCATAAGCCCACATACCATCTGGTTGTCGACGATAAATCCACACCCGCTCGGGTAACGGATCCTGCAATGTCCGCGTGAGGGTCGTCGAGGTGAGACCGCCAAAATACGGAATCAAGGTGCTCACCGCCCAATCCCGCGTCGGTTCAATCGCCAGAATTTCGACGGCTAAGGTGTCTCCCGGCTCAGCACCCTCGATATACAGTGGTCCCGTTTGGGGATTAAGATACTTGCCGAGGACCTGGCTCGGCAGTGTCTCCGGCCCTGTAATCTTCCCTTCAAACGCATCCTCCGTGTACAACGCGACCACTTCTCCTGGAGTAATGTGGGCAATCGGCGCGTGATATCGTCCAAACACATAGGGATGGTCCCCGGGTTGTCGAATCTCACGTATGGTCATAATGTTGGCCCTCCTTGGTATAGAAATTTAATTTCCGGCACTGGCTACGGTCTCGATATCTCCTGCGGATTCCCGCCCCCAAATTCCGGTCGTGCGGCGCCCCCAGATCAGATAATAGGTTAATCCGACCGCGAAGATGACTGCACAGATTAGTAGATCGCTGAGTGTCTGTTGCGTCAGGGCCAAAATGACCCCTGCTAGGGCCAACACCGGGGGTAGTGGCCAGAGCCACATCCGAAACGGCAATACATCGCCACGAAATCGTCCTATCCGATGCACGATGGCCGAAATGGCGATTAAGGCGTACAGGATAATAATCATGACCGAAGTAAAGGTGATAGCCGCGACCACGGACCCGAAAAAGGTGAGAATGACACCGAGCAAGCCTACCACCAACACCGCTACCCAGGGGGTCTTAAATCGTGGATGAATATGTGTGAGCATGCGGTTTACCGGACTCGGCCACGACTGATCCCTTGCGGTGGAGTAGATGACCCGAGAGAATTGCAAAACAATGGCCAACGTAGCATTGATGACGGCCAAGATGACCCCCAGGATGACTACCGTAGCCCACGTGGAACCAATCGCATGGGTCACATAATACGCGATGGGCAAGCTCGAATGATAAAAGGCGGGTAGCGTACCCACGGCCAGCAACACAGCAAAGGCTGGCACGACCTGAAATAAGACGCCCAAACTTGCCGCATTGATGACAGAACGCCCCACATTCCGAGCCGATCCATCGGTTTCTTCGCTAAAATTGATCGCGCTGTCATAGCCATTATAAGAAAACAAAGCCACTGCAATCATCGCAAGAATAATGGAGAATTTCACGGGGCTGGCATGCGTCGTGTGGTAGACGACTGGCTGCAATAATTGTGTCAGGGAGGTCAATGGATGTACTAGCCCAATGACCGTAACCAGCACCATTACGGCGAGTTCAATACTGAGAAAGATACCGGTGATGTTGGCATTGGTTTTTACCCGAAAAACAGCCATCAGGGTAACCAAGAGCAAGAGAATGGTGGCCCAGATATTGGCGTTGACCCCGGGAATGAGTGTCTGGATATAGCCGCCAATGCCCAGGGCAATAGCCGCCGGAAGAAAAATGGCTTGCACGACGTAATCCACCATAGCCAAAAACCCCAGCGGTTTCCCTAAGACTCGGGTGACTATCGAATAGAGTCCTCCTGCAAACGGATAACGGGATCCCAATTCAGCCATGCAAAATGCCACGCTCAAAGCGATGACGCCCGCAATTAAAAATGTCCATCCAGCGCCCGTACCTGCTGCAGGAAACACTTGTGCGGCAATAACAAAAAACGAGGCAGCGGGCGTAATGTCCGATAGCGCTAATCCAATGGTTTGCAGCACCGTTAATCCGCGGGACAGTTCTTGGCGATAACCCGCCTGTTCTAAGATCTCTTCCGAACGAATCTCTGGATCATCCATGTGTTCCCTCCTCTGGCATATCATCTTTGCTGTATGAGCCTATCGATCGGGAATTTTTCAAGGGTGTGATTGTCGCGCCCGATCACGCTCTCGGCCCCAACCAACGCATTCATTACCGCCTCTTCGGCGGCTTCCACCACTGCATCAAACACTACATCAATCGGAGAACCTAAAGTCCAGAACTGACCATCCACGAGATGAGCGGTGGTTAGGGGGGTTGGTAACTCACGGGGAATGCGGGTGGCCGTCGAAAACGCCAAAAACAATTCGCCCGACCCGTCGTTACCTACCGACCCGGTCCGGACTAGTCCCATTCCCACCCGTTTCGCTAACCGTTTGAGTTGGCCCGGCAACAGTGGGGCGTCAGTGGCAACAATACCGATACATGAGCCTTCCTTACGATAAGCGGGTTCGTTCGTCGTGATCACGTCCGCCATTCGCCTCCCCTGGACTAGAAGTTGGTGGCGATAGCCAAAATTGGTATTAACGAGTACCCCAACAACATACTCACGTGATTCCCCTGACACTAGGCGAGACGCTGTGCCAATTCCTCCTTTGAATCCGAACAGTTGAGTCCCACACCCGGCACCGACAACTCCCTCCCTCAGAGTTGTCTCAGATGCTTGACGAAGCGCCGTCTGAAATACAGAGGCAGGAGTGGCGCCGGCGCGATTATCATTGAGGAACCCATCGTCGCACTCAGCGACGATGGGCATCAAGACATCCACATCCCCGACAGCCGCGTCGAGATCCTCCATAAAACGCACCGTCGCCTCGAAGCCGGTCCCGATACTACGCGTGTTGCACAAAACAATCGGGGATCCCAAGAGTCCCCATTCCTCAATCACCGCACGGCCAGTCATGATCCCATACCCGTTCAGCACCCATGTGCCAGCATACACCCGTTCACGAAACGGGTTCGAGTCGTGAGGCCATACGACCGTTACTCCGGATCGGTGAACCGGGTCATCTGTCCAGTAATTCGCGTGCCCCACCCGCACTCCGGGAACATCGGTAATGGCATTGTGGGATCCGGGCGGGAGGTATCCCACGGTAAATCCATAGTCACGAAATCGCATACCCTGTCCCCCTTCGTTTGTAAGGTGCCGAGCAGTGACTGAAGGCATAATTGCCTTGTCAGGTACGCGTACTTTATTCGCGATTTTTCGTTCGTTTCCTGCGGGTTGTTTCGCAATATTTTTCGAATTGTATCATTTGCCAGGGTAGTGCACTCAAGCATTTTGACAACACCAGAATATTGCTACGAGCCTTTTGCGCTGTCCTGGAAGCCTTGAGGGACAAAGGTTTAAGGACAGCGGAAAAAGAATTTTCCCCCAATAATCCACGACGGGA
>JAJZZP010000110.1 GCA_021797515.1 Bacillota bacterium
GCCTCCGACCGATATGACAAGATGACGGAGATGGCCGCAGGCCATCTCCGTGACCCAACATGCCTCGAACCAAAATTCCGTCAAATGGCTGAATCGCCTTCTCTAGGGGGTACCTGAATAGTTACAATTTGTGAGTGTTGGCCGGGGTCGACGCCTTGGCAAGACCAATGGAAAAGCCACGGCAGCTATTCTAATCGACATGGGTACGGATATCACGGAACAACTTGACGCGATGGCGGGATTGGGTTGATGACCACTGTGCGTTGTTGCCGATAGGTAAGGTCGGCCTCCGAGAAACCAGGAGGCTTGAGGACTGGCTGAAATCTATAGGATACAGGCGTGCGGAATCCCAAGACCTTATGGTCGAGGATCGCCAAGCGTCATGGCAGTATGGTACTTTACCACTGATGATAAATCGGACCACCGGGTCTATGCCGACCCGTTTTACCTATAGGGATCGAAAAGACCGAAGACTAGGCTCGCTTAAAATCTGACCATCGACATCAATTTTGCCTGTGGGCGAGATTGCTATCAATGCCGGAGGGCCTACCATGGTTTCCGGTTGGGGTTTTTGGGCGGCATGGGAGACCACCCCACCTATCGTGGGAAGGGATTCTGTCATGAACTGGAGCGGTATCGATTGTGGTATGCATATTGGCTTGTTTATGCGACCAATGGGACCTCTCAACCGATTTTGGCAGACATGGGTTTTTCAGTTGAAACGATTGATATTTGTTGACCTCCAATTCATCGGCAGAACCCTAGAAAATAACGACACGACGATCAAAGTGATTGGAAGGGCCATGGGAGTTTTGGGTAAACGGGTCGACAGATGTCGAATATCGCGAGCAATGTTTTGCAAAGGAAAGTATATTAGTATAACGTTTTCCATTGATTTTTTAGCCGGGTAAGACCGAGAGTTTCACTTAAATTCCTCGATTACGGCAGTATCGGGCCAAAACTCGTCATCGGGCACGTGTTCGTAGGGATCTCCGCTGCAAATGCCGACTCGTCCTTGCAGCCCGAACGCCGTAACGCCATGGTACACTGTTTGGCTATGCCTCCGTCCAATTATAGCACCCGATACTCTACCATAAGGTGGCGAAGGCCGTGTTGTTCATAGATCGGAACGGGTTGGTCCAATAAAGCCCATAGCTGCGAACATGGCGTGGGTTTCCGTGTCATAACGCAAGTAAACCATCTCAGCCCGCGCTTGAATTCGTGGATGGAGTAGTTTAGGGTGCTTTTTAGAGGAAACCGAGCGCCCTCGAAGTAGGCGTCCAATCTAATAGGGGCGCCTTTATTTTTGGAGGGTTGCAATCAGTTCATTAACGCCGGGTGAAAGCGTGCGGCGGATACCAGATTTGGTCCATGAAAATTGCCGCAACGAGTCGGATTACTTCGCCACTAATTCAATACGTTGATTTTGCGAGGTCGTAGGGCAAGCGGCAGTCTCCGCAACGCTAGTCGTCAGGGCTCAGGCGGTTTCTCGTCACGAATCGCGACTATCGTACGGCAAACGGTTGAATTTGACAACCGATTTTGACCACATAATTTTCCGCCCGACTTTGTTGCACGGGCCAGTACCAAGAATTATTTACGCAGGCATTGGTTGACGAGTTTTCTTTGTTGCAGTTGCCTTGCGGAGACGCTCGGGGAAGGAGTTTGATTTCGGTTTGGCTATCCCATGGTACACTCTAATCAGCAAATCAGCAAATCAGAGGCGGTAGGACAATGGCTGAAGAAAATACGTGACCATTATCACAGGCGGAAATCGACACTTTGCTGGCTGGAATGTCTCCCGGTGTTTCGGGAAAAATGCAGGACGGCAGTGTTGCAACCAACGATTGCGCGGCAACTGACCAATTTGCATTGGAGAAATCAAGTCCTGCGGTCCACGAACCATTGCCGATTATCGACCCGCGTCTTCGAAGGGTGGCAGGCTTGCCGGTTAATATGGCCGTGAGTTTGGGAGAAACCGTGCTGCCCTTGGAAACGGTGCTGCAATTAGGGATTGGCAGCCGCGTCGTGTTTGACAAGAAGTCGCCCGAACATGCAACGATTAAACTGAACGGACTTGCCATTGACGTTGGAATCGTCAGTGCCTGTCGTGGAATTACTTTGCTGATACTTTAGCCGGTTTCGGAACCATTCGTGGCCAAAAAGCGAATCGGTCCAATATCGCCACTGACGCCGGAACCATGAATGTGCGAACAACCCAGGTGTCTAATAAAATAGCTGCGGTCATTCCGATGGCAAGAGTTTTCATGATTTCCAGGGGACTGACAAACAATGCCACGAATACCGCGACCATAATCATCCCCGCTCCGGTGATCATACCTCCTGTAACTTCCACTCCTTTTTGGCATGCATCGACAATGTTGTGGGCATTGGATCGCGCCAGTTCTTGAATGCGATGGAGCAATATCACTTCATAATCCATCGAAAGTCCAAATAATAAGACAAAAATCAAGGGCGTAATGGCACTTTCCGGTTGCAGTGTCTGAAGCCCCAAATGGCCAGTTTGCACCGTTTCGACTAACACTCCGGCGGTGGCCAGAGCCACCATGCCATCGAACACGACCCCTAAAAGAGATTGAAATAAGGAACCAGTGGCAAATAGCAACACCGTGAATGCGACCAGTGCCACTGCTCCGATAATCCAAGGCAGTCGGCGCCCGGTGAGATGATTAAAACTGGCGAGCAGGGGAACCAAACCCCCTACGCCCCACTGAGTTCCGTTCGGGATCCAGGCAGGCATATCGTGGTTAATAGTTTGCACCAAGTGTTCTGTGCGGTTAGCATCCGGGCCACTGCGCGAAACAACATAAAGTACAACTAAATGGGAATGTTTAGTTGCGATGAAGTCGTTTAGCAGGGGTTTGAATTTTCCCACCATAAGTACGGGGTTCTTAATGACGGTGGCCAATTGGGTGGGTGACAGGCTTAACAGTGAGGGCGAAGCAACCCTTGCCACATCAGGTAGACGCCTTAAGTGCTGGGTTACGGTCGCTACATTTTGCCACGTTGCAATTTGGGCTGTGGTACTGTGGTATTGTAGCACGATACTTAACGGTGCTAAGGATCCTTTGCCATCCACGTTTTGTTGAATGGCAACCGACTCGCGAAGCGGGTCGGTTGTGGGCAGCATAACGGATAGGTTGGCTGGCGTAGACATTTGAAGGCGCATGCCAAAATATCCGGGCACTAACAATACGACTAACCCTAGTAATATAGCGGGGTAGGGATGCCGACTAACAAAAGAGGAAATCCGGGCCCAGCCCTGACGCATATGCTGAAATGATATGTGGCCCCATTCTACGCGACGCCCCATGATGGTCAGGATAGCCGGCAATAGCGTGTGCGTGGCAAACAGGTCGGCTAACACAGCGACAGCTCCGCCAACCGCAAGTCCCCGCCAATAGTCGTTGCCACCAAATACTAACGTGAGTACCGCCAAACTGACTGCAAGCCCAGAAAATGCCACTGAACGCCCCGCCTGTGCCATGCTGGTGGCAACGGCCTGGGTTACGCTCTCCCCACGGGCCAGTTCTTGTCGAAACCGACTACTGATAAAAAGGGCGTAATCCACCCCAACGCCAAGCGCCAAAAAGCTCACTATGTCGGTAAGATAGATGGAAAGCGTCATTGAATGCTCAAGCAAATCGACAGTTCCTAAGGATAATATGGATCCGGCCAGCGCAACCACGAGAGGCAACGCTGCCGCGGCTACCGACCCAAATACCATAAGCAACAGGATTACGAGCAAAGGAAATGCTACCAGACTGCTCCTAGCCAACGTAGCCTTGGTGTCGCTAATGACTCTGCTGGCCACCTGCAGTTGGCTGGCTGGCTTCACTTTTCCCCCGTTGGCGTGTAATTGTCCCAGAAATTTCAAGTCAGAGGGTGTGGTCGTGGACTGACGGGCAGCAGGAATTAGCACGACGAATTGTTTTGCCGATAATCGGTGCAGCCACCTTCGGGGGATATGATTTTGGGACGCCAAAGCCGTGGCTTTGGACCAGTTCAACCCCGTGATCAGTTGTGGTGGCTGTTGCGATATACCGGTGACATGGTTGGCCTGCTTGTCAGCCCACACTACGCGACTTCTAGGATTGTCAAACCCGAATGGGGATAGTCCATGGGTAACATGGATGGCAAAGGGGAGAAATATTGCGATAATCACCAGCCATCCAAGCAAAAACAATTTTGGATACCTCAAAATACGGGCGATGAGCATTGTCCGTTGCCTCCTCAATGATATATAGTCTAACGCTAAAACCATCAAGGGCAAGAGACCAACAAACTACAGAAAACAGGTGTACTTTGGGTAAATAGGCTGTAATTCCGACACGTGGCCGATGATAAATAGGCGAAAACATCGTCAAGTTGCAACGCGTGGTCCTCTAGTGATTTGCTCAGGCATTTCAGGAGATCTGTCGTTCACGCCGCAATATTTGCGGCTTGCTTGAGTTAACCGAGTTGCCATACACTATTGTCACCAAGATTGCTGGGGGGAGTGCGCCTTGGAAACGGAGGACCTTTGGGATATTCTCATTACGGCTGATAACCGGAAACAGTATGAAAAGGACAATGTTGTCGACTGGGACCAAGTCTGGATGACATGGCGGTTATGGTGTCTGCCTTTAGAAGACCACTTAGGGTTCATCGTATGTGGCGATACCGCCTATGGGCTGTTATTGGAAGACGCCAATGGTCCGCGAAAAAAGGAAATGCCCGCAAGATTTGCCGATCTCTTGGATCGCGTTTGGCACTATAGTGATCAACCGTGGTTGCTAAAATGGGTGCGGCGCGGCTCCAAGGTTACGGTCGAATCAGGGGACTATGCTCGGACCATTAGTTGCGACTGGGGGTTGCTTATGGCTCCGGGATTGGTTAGTTATCTGGCCGATGCTTGGGAAAGACACCGAGTGGTCCCCAAATCGCATTCCCCATTTGATCGCGGATGGACTCAACTGACCTCTGGTGCCCGTGTGGCTCTCATTCTTGACACCGTGTGGATCGTTCCGGGACTACTGTCTTTTGGGGTATCGGATCACGTTGCTCCTCTTTTGGTACTGATGGTGGTGGTATCCATTGTGGAGGGAGCGTGGAGTACAGCACTGTTAAAGCTCGGGCCACGCCCCCGGTGGTGGCGTTGGGAGCAGGGATAGATTCGGTTACACGCGTTGTTTGTTCCCTCGTTGCCCTCTAAGCTAACGGCGGAGCGGGGATGCTGGTGATCATGGTTGGTCGGAACACCCAACGGAGAGTGGCCACCAGTTGGGATGCGATCAGAGCCAAAGCGCTCACCCTGGCCTAAGTGATAATTATCCGCCTATGGTCGGGAAGAGAAAAAATTCGTCTTGAAACACTTTCCGGACGCTCCGTAAAATGCTGCCGTTCAAGAGTGGGATTTTCCGGCGCTGGCGTCGCGGTAATCACTTCAGGGGCATCGGTAGCCACAGTTTTTGAACGGGGAAATCAAGCTTGAAATTCTGACGAAAATGAGGACTGGTTACTTAGGCCTATTGCTGTTGCACTAGCGGAACTTTCCTAGTTAGCCTGCCAAAATCGCTTAAAACCCCGGTGTTACGCCATTTCTGTGTATTATACAAAGATGCTGGCAGTTATTACCACAAATGGAAGTTTATTATCCCGTGAAAACGGCGCCCTCAT
>JAJZZP010000030.1 GCA_021797515.1 Bacillota bacterium
TGGCGTGGATTCCACAGGAATTCAGCGCCGTCACTTCGACGGGAAATTTAAGCAGAACGTATCACCTACACGGAGCACATCGCGGGCGGAAACGGTGCGAGACAAGGGGGTACCTGAATAGTTACAATCACTTTTACTTCACCGGAGAGGCTGCGAAGCTACATTGGTGCCTACAACGTAAGCAGTGCCGTCAGCCAAGATTAATACCACCCCCAGGGTAATATGCATTGCTGAATTGCCATGCTGTCACAAAAGACATTGTCTTGAAGCCTACGTTCAACAACGCCGCCTTCACCCCTGAGCAACCGTCAACCAACCTGATATCCGGCTTCTCGTACGGCCTCTTTCAAACTTTCTTCGGTTGTGACCGACCCATCATATGTCACTTTAGCCTCATTGTTCGCCAAACTAACTGTTGCAGCCTTCACGCCAGGCACAGCTTTTAAGGCGCTAGTCACCGTCATCACACAATGATCACAAGTCATTCCTTTAATACCCAGTGCAATTTTCTCCATCGTTGTCGCTCCCCTTAAGGGCTTTACCCTCGACAAATTTTTGTTACTTCTCCAACTTATGTGTTTTTTCCCGGTAAAAGCTCGCGTGAATCCACTGTGACGCGACGAAGCGTTAGGGAATTAGTAACTACCGACACCGAACTAAACGCCATGGCAGCGCCTGCCACCATCGGTGAAAGAATACCAAAAGCCGCTAGGGGAATTCCCACCACATTATAAAACAAGGCCCAAAAGAGGTTCTGACGAATCTTTGCCATGGTACGCCGTCCTATGAACACAGCGCGACGGATGCCGTCCACCTCGGGCCGAATCAACGTCACATCTGCAGTTTCCACGGCAACGTCGCTACCTTGAGCAATGGCGATGCCGATATAGGCTTTGGCCAATGCTGGAGCGTCATTGATACCATCTCCGACCATCGCCACCTTTCGCCCTCGCCCCACCCACTCGGCAATCAACTCTGCCTTGCCTGTGGGAGACAACTCTGCGTAGACACGAGAGATGCCTACCTGGGTTGATACAGCCATCGCCGTAGCACGACGATCTCCGGTGAGCATGGCCACTTCAAGTCCCATGCGCGTAAGAGCAGCCACCGCGTCTTTGGCGTCATCACGTATGGCATCGGCGATGTCAATAATTCCGACTAAAGATGCGTCACGGGCGATAAATACCACGGTGTCCCCCTGGGATTCCCATTCATCGACCTGTGCCTCATATCGAGGCAAGGCGGCCATGGAGACGCCATAATGTTCCATTAGGATGCGATTTCCCAATAAGACGGTAAGACCGTCCCCATCTTCACCCACGATCCCCATAGCAGGTTCCTGATACACATCACTGATGTCAGGCCAAGTCTCTTTTTTCGGTGCTTCCGACAATATTGCCCGGGCCAATGGATGATTGGCTTCCGACTCCAGCGCTGCTGCCAACGCCAATATCGTATCATGGTTTTCGATCTGGCATACTGCCAGAACCTTCCGCACCTCAGGCTTACCCCGGGTTAGCGTTCCTGTCTTGTCCAACGCCACCCAATTAACTTGACTGGTACGCTCTAATGCTTCGCCATTGCGAAACAAAATGCCGTGCCTTGCTCCCATTCCCGACCCTACCATCACTGCTGTGGGCGTAGCCAGGCCCAATGCACAAGGGCACGCAACTACTAATACCGCAACGGCCGGCAATATTGCCAAAGACCAATGCCCCGTCACACCCCCGGTGATAGTATACGTTACCACCGCAATACCCATCACCGAGGGCACAAAGATATTAGCAATCCGATCCGCGAACCGCTGAATCGGGGCTTTAGCCGATTGCGCCTCTTCTACCGCATGGACAATGCCAGCTAAGAGCGTATCCTCGCCTACCTTTTCTGCCTGCATCACAAACCGGCGATCGCCCTGATTAACCGTGCCAGCCATAACTAACTGTTGCTCATGCCGTTCTTGTAACATGGGTTCCCCGGTCAATAACGATTCGTCAATTAAAGCCATTCCTTTTAAAATCACGCCATCAACCGGCACTCGCGATCCTGGCAATACCTGAATTTCATCTCCTACCACCACTTGATCCAATGATACGTCGACCCAATCAGATCCTCGCCAGACGGTCGCAGTATCCGGCCGCAAAGCCAATATCTCTTGGATGGCCTCCGATGTGCGTCCTTTAGCTACTGCTTCTAGATATTTTCCGATTAAGATCAGGGTGATCACAGTCGCAGACGAATCAAAATACAATGCTCTGCCCACGAACATGTCGTAAGTCGACAATACCCAAGCAGCCAATGTGCCCAGCGCGACCAACACATCCATATTGGCGTTGCCGTGTTTTAAATTCAACCACGCCCTGCGTGTGAAGCTAAATCCCGGACCCCATTGCACCACACTGGCGGCGACAAATTGTACCGGCCCTGCCACCAGCACCTCAGGTCCTATCGCCACCAGCATGTGCAACATGGCCCACCATACCGGAACGCTAAATCCAATCGCCACCCAAAGCCGTCGACGAGCTTGTCGCGACTCCCTAACATGCGCATCGTCGCCACCCACGGAGACCATCTCGGGAGTGGCTCCCGCCGCCTCCAAACTCTTGCGCACTTCATCGGGATCGCCGACACCTTTGAGTAAGTCCACAGCAATGGTCCCCTGGGAGGGATTGCTGCGGACTTGGGCCACCCCGGGCAACTGTCTCAGATCCCGTTCTAATTTGCTCCGTATAGGGGCTTCATCCAATCCTGTAACATGAAAGCGAATCGTTTGGGTTCGGACTTGATACCCAATTTCCGTCACCGCGCGAATAAAGTCCTCTGGGCCGACAGTTCCAGAATCAAACACAATGTTGGCTTTTTCCAGAGCCAAATTCACATCGGCGGCCGACACACCGGGGATATGGCGCAATTCCTTTTCGATCCGTAATGAACAACTGGCACAAGTCATGCCGCCGATATCCAATGTTAATTGATCACGGTTCCCTGCAGTCTCAGTATTTGGCATTTGTGTTCCTCCCAGCTACCGCTTCACAACTTTACGGATGACGTGCATGACCTCTCGAATTGATGCCTCGCCATTTTTTGCTTGTATGGCGTCAGTCACACAACCTGATAGATGACTTTCCAATAGAATTAGCGATACTTCGTCGAGCGCTCCGCTAAGCGCGCTAATTTGCTGCAATATGTCGGGGCAATAACGACCATCATCAATCATTTTCATGATGCCCTTGACTTGCCCTTCGGCGCGTTTAAGACGCGCCATTAACGCTTCGCGTTGCTCTTCATAAGCGTACACGGTGCCACCGCCTTTGATACTGGTACCCCCATATAGTATACACCTTCATCAAAACGATGTGCACACTAAATGCGGCTGCGTGTCGGCCAGGCCACATGAAGTGCTTGGCGTTCCCGTTCATAGATGGCAACAAATTTTTCTGCTGCCTTGTCCCCGGATAGCAATTCTAACTTACGCACTTCGAGGGGGTCGGCCGTGCGAATAATCTCTAGTTCTTCTGTAGTCGGTTCGGGCGTTATCGCAAATGAGTCTGTCAAGCCTGCTATAGGAAAAGCCGTCCGCTCTTGCACCATCTCTGCAGCAACGCCCGGATGCAATGACACGATAGCCATGGAACCGCCGGGACCGGAAAAAGTAAACACCCCCAAATCAGTTACCAGTAAGGTAGGAGCGCCACTTCTTCCCAAAAGCTGGTCACGTTCCGGACCATTGCCGGCTCCACTGCGAAAATCTACCCGCGATACCACACTGCGTGGATTGTGATGAAGAACGTAATAGAAAATTTGTGAAAGATGACTGGTATCTTCGGGTATCCCGCGGGATCCTACGAGCGCCACTTTAGGTTGCTGCCACGGCCCGATGGCGCTGATGTTGACATTGCCGAATTGGTCTATTTGTGCAGGATTTATCCAAATCCGGAACAAGTCACAAAATATCGCATCGAAAATCTCTTCCATAGTGAGCGGTATGCCACGCTGCACATCGGTTAAAAACTGCCCTAAGGTCAATGTCGGAAGCGGCGTGACCTCCATGCCGGACTCCGGGGTAGCCAACACCGCCAATTCCGGTGCATGGGTTTTTTTTGCCACGAGCGCCGCCAGTGCGCCAAATGCCGTGACCGAACTCACCATCACCTCGCCGGAAAACTGGTGAGCCATGGTGGCAATCATCAATTCGTCCAATGTATACTCCATCATCCTCAGCCCCTCCCTTTTGGATTTAGACGTGCAATCGCGATACCATGCTTTCACGGCCACCCATACGGTCTAAATATTGTTCATGGTCGACCCAAACCATGCGGTCTTGGTAGGCATGCCAACGCTCAAGGTCCCCCGTCGCCTCCATATACTCCTCCATGTGGCGTAAATCGGCGCGATATTCTGGGGCGCATCCCGTGGGGTGGGCTCCCCACGGCAACTCTGCCACACCTTGGGTGTGGATTCGCATGATTTGCACGTCTCGGCCAAATCGCTGCAACTCATCCCCGTGGAGAATACGTTCGCAAGACATGAAAGTGGTTTTAGCCGCTTTAGCGCAAAGAACATCGATGTGCCCGTCGCCGAGGATAACCCCGTTTCCCCGTTCGTCCGCATAGTTGACATGAATCAAAGCAAAATCCGGATGAATTGCCGGAACCGCCACCAAAGTTTCTCCGCCAAACGGGTCAGTAATGGTACGAAATGACGGATTCACGGTGAGCACATCCGTGCTCAATCCAGCCCGGGTAGGAAGAAAGGGAACCCGTTTAATGGCAGCGTCCAAACCCGCCATCACGGTATATTCAGTCCATTCTTCGAACGTCACATTAGAGTTCTGACGTGCTCTTCGGAAATTTGGAGCCAACCCCATTACCTCGAAACCGACAAATGCGTAGATGACTTTGGTGATCACACCCAAGCCAAGCAACAAATCAACCTCAGGGCCTCCAACATTCACAATTAATGTCAGATTTTTGCGTCCACTCCGCGCCAAAGCACGTACCAACGCCATAGGTTTACGCGACAACGACGATCCCCCAATGGTGATACTGGCGCCATCGGGAATTTGATTCATCATGGCCTCTGCAGTTAACGTTTTATTCACTATGCCTACACCCCCTATGATGACAGTTAGACGTCATAAGGAAAAATTCCTGCCTTCAATTGGGAAAATTGCCCACTCCAGGGTGAGACATGAATCCTGTCTAGAAATTGGCGGATGAAAATCCGGGTAATTGTGCCGCGAAGGGTGATACTAGTTTCATGTCGACATTATGGAGGTGACAATATGGCTCGTGGTAGTAGCACAGGAAACCGCGCTTTGGTCCAAGGGGCAACCCGCGCATTGGACCAATTCAAGTATGAGGTGGCGCGTGAACTCGGCATACAAGGAGTAGAAGATGGATATTGGGGCGATTTGCCGTCCCGCCAATGTGGCGCAGTAGGTGGCCACATGGTGCGCAAAATGATTGAGATGGCTGAGCAACAGCTCGCTGGACGCCGTTAACGGTAACCAACAACATCACAGGGTGACTCCGCGCCTCCATTGGACAGCGCGGCTAATCCCTGTTTTATTGAGGGATTATAGGTAATCTAATGTTTAGTATAAACAATTACAGCTTCCTATCTTCACCAAAGCGCAGTTTTACCGTTCCTGCGACAAAACCTCCACCGCAAAGTTCGCTGAGGTACGCCCATTGATAGGGGCTCGCCCCATCCGATCAGGACGATGGTGAAATTTGGTATACCATGAGGCGGTCGGCGCTCTGAATGAGAATGCAGTGCCCATCGGCCGATAAGAAAGCCCCCCCATAGACGCCCCAGTTCCACGGCAGGGATGCCAATATTTGGCCGTGACCATTGAGTAGCACCAGATGGTGGCGGTGCTGGGACAACGCAAGGATCCGGATGGCGCCATTGGCGGTAATCGTGGCCGACCGCACCACCGAGTACCGCTGGGCAGAGATGAGAATCGTGCGCAAGCGCTGTCCCGCCTGCACGAGCACCGCTTGGGGTCCATACACGATTTGCTGGCGTGACCATGGAGGCACTGCTAGCATAGCCATCGACTTACCATACGGGTTAAACCAGTCGGCAATGTCCATCTGGGTCAGGAGATGTCCGGGACTGCCGTAGAAATTCCAGGTCCGAAGAGGGTCCACGGACTCCACCAAGACTTGGCCGTTGGCGGCCAGCGAGTAGGGAGAGATGGATCCATAGGTCGCTTCGGGCAGGGCGGATGCCGCTGGGGGAGGCGTCCGAAATGTGGTCACCAAGCGACCGCGATCCGTCCACAGCGTCAAGTTACTCAACAAGATGCGGGTAGCACCCGACGAAACGAGGAGGGGCGACGCCACGTTTCCCGATTGCGGCAGCGGAATCTGACCCTGGATGTGGCCCGTGGTTAGATTCACAATCTGAATCGGACCCCGATAACCGCTGATCCCTGCCTTCAAAGCAGCGGTCCCCGTGTCACGGTTGTAGGCCTCGATAACCGCCATCGGCGCATGAGGCGCTACGGCGACCGCCCATACCCACTGCGTTCCCCCGGTGGGTGGCGGCAACTGGTGCTGTGTTCCATGACGCCACCAAGCCAATCCCCCTTGGGAGGTGGTCCACACCACCACCGGCGAAGAGCTGGTCGGCGCGATGAATGCATCCACGGGAAGTTGTTGCAATACGCGATGCCCAGAGGGGTCAATCAAGGTAGCACCCGCGGATTGACCGACGCGGGAAGTCTGGGCAACGAGCACCCACCCGTTTGCGGTGACGGGAAATCCATCGGCCGCCCAAATTACGTGGGCATTCGCCATATTAATCGATTCTTTAAGATGTACGGCAGCCTTTACCGTAGGTGTCTTCGACCTCCCACTATTTCCTGCCAGATTGGCACAGCCGGCCAAGAGGCCGGTTACGGCACCCAGCGCCAAGAGACGCCCTATCGTCTTCAGGGGTACCACTCCCATTTTGTACTGTGTCTACAACAACGCGGGGCCATGGCAAGAGGTTACCAACTGCTTGCGGCCGACGCGCCAGCAAAACACGTGACGTACTGATAGGTGAGTGTAAGGTTCCGGAGATAACATGTCTTTAGGAGATTGCAGGCGGGGTTTCGATAATGTCCCAGATTGTCGCGCGGTCTGCGGCTGTTATCCTTGATGACTGGAATGGTAGTCCAACCCCAATCGTGCACTAACCAGCCCGTCGGAGCCTCAAGGTTCCGATGTCAGCGTACACCGAACCACGTCCTCGCTCGTCTTTATGATCCGCCATATAATTATATAACTCGGTGTTGCTTGGATGTTACGTCTCATGCTATCCATCGCAAAGTCCGTTTTTGAATCCACTGATTATTCCATGTTAACGAACTGGGATCCATCATAAAATCCGCATACGCTAAATTTCTAAAATGATCTTTCCAAACACTCCTCCCGACTCAAGATGTTCGTGCGCTTGATCCGCCTGCTCTAATGGATAGGTATGGTCAATAACTGGTGTCAGCTCCCCACGAGCAAATAACGGCAAAATTCTAGGCAAGATTGCACTGCTTCCCAAAAACGCACCCAAAATGTTCTGGCGTCGACGAAATACGCGGCCTAGCTCGAAACTCACTAAGCCACCTGTAGTGGCCCCTACGGTGACAATGGTTCCTCCCCGTCTGGTAGCAGACAGCGATTGCTCGAAGCTCGCGTGGCCTAATGAGTCCACCGTCACGTCGACTCCACGTTGCTGGGTTAATGTCATCACTTCGCCCACCATGTCCTCTTCGCCATCCCATGTCAAAATTTCATCCGCGCCATATTGGCGCAGTCGGTCCCCCTGCTTGAAACTTGGCCGCACTACGGCGATGACCCGTAACCCGCGTCGATGGGCCAACTGTAGCGCCGACAACCCCAGTCCTCCATTTGCGCCCCACAGCAGCACAGATTGCCCCGGCAACACCTGGGATCGCATAAAAAAATCCTCTGCAGTAATATACGGCACCCCAATCGAAGCCGCTTCCGCAAATGTAATGCCACTAGGCATGGGAACCACATTTTGAACGGGAACCACGGCATACTCGGCGTAGGTCCCGTCAAAAATCTGAAAAGCGCCGCAACTGGGCTGTTCGCCCGCTAAACAAAAACGACAGTGACCGCAACTAAGGCCAGGATTGATTACCACACGCTGTCCCAGCGAAAACCCATCGACATCAGGGCCCAAAGCATCAATTTCGCCTGCTCCATCGCTTCCCGGAGTTTTGGGGTTGCGAAATCCCCCGAACGCGCCCTGGCGCACCCAAATATCCCGATGGTTAATTCCTGCCGCCCGCAATCGAATGCGAACCGATCCCGGACCCGGCTCCGGTGTAGGAACTTCTTGATACTTCAATACTTCGGCAGCACCCGGTTCAAATATTTGTATGGCTCGCAATCCCTAATCCTCCTACGATACGACTTTTCATTGCTACTGTACCAAATTAACCTAATTGCGCGCTAGACCTTTCTCCCAAGGCCGAATCGTCATCATTTCTGGGTTAAATCCACATCCCCCGCGAAAACGACCAAACCAGTGCACGGGTTTGGCGCCAAAGGCCGAAAGGTTGAAAGTTTTCAGGAAATATTGGCCAGTCCCAATGCAGTCGCTCCGGATCTTGGACGAGTTGCAAGAACTGAAGCACCATGGTGCGACGCCTTGCGGTTAATGCGGAGGGTTTTTGGATCAAGTCACTCGCATACTGCGCAAACACTTCGATGGGTATGTCTTCCCCACTGGCGCCCCAAGGTACCCCTGAGGGCAATCGACCCTGTCTATCTATGTATTGAACAATCCATAGTGCAGCAGTCCGCACAACCTGTGCGGAAACCGACCCGTGATCGGGTAATCCTTCGTCTGAAGGTTCCCAATTTACAGGAGGCATGACAACAGGAATGGTCACCGTCTTAGGCAGCGAAGGCTTGGCGATCATTGCCGCCAACAAATAAATTTGTTGCGCCGCAGATAGCGATATGTCGTCTTTGACCACGGGTCCCAATTCTCGAGTGACAACATTGTACCATCTTAACGGATCTACCGTTACGGATCCCAGCGGTTTCAACCGTTTCTTTAGATCAGCAACGTTAACCCACTCGATATCCGGCTGCGATTTGGCCACCGCTAAATATTGCCGGAAAGCTTCCATGGTGTGAACCTGTTCCGAGCGGCTTCTCAGAGGGGCTGGGCGCAAATGGTCCGTTGTGGCACCGTGAGAGAAATTGACTGCATCCCAAAATTTCGTTGTAACCAGTTCGGTAGGATGAGCCATAATCATAAACACCTGGTTATTCCGGTACTGTTGAGCTGCTTCATCAAGTTTTTCTAGGGCAAACGCCCAATTATCGGGGAACTTCAAGAGAAAGGGCTTTGGTGTCATTACTGGCGGGGACAAGTGCAAGACCTTTCCCAACCAATGAGGTTCGGCGAGCGGCACAATATAGCTGTTCCAAGCATCGCTAAACAAGATATCCATGCCTAATTCAGGCAAAGCTTCAATGGCCGCCGGAACCCAATTTGCTCCCGGCTGGGTGAAATAGGTCGGCATCTTGATCGCGTCAGCAACCATTTTCACTCCCTGTGCCTCGCGGTCCACAAAGGCTTGAACCGCGTCCCCGTATGGCAAAAGTTCCAATTGTTCCGCAATTGTCGGATGTTCGGAATGGCTCCACGAGTGAAATCCCAGGGCAGGTTCGTGTGCCAGCGCATCTAAAATGCCATGATACCCTCCCTGTTGCAACGCTCTCGCTTTTTTCCCCACAATGCCGTAGGAGCCTGCGATCCCAATGTCACGCATTGCGTTAAGGATCTCTTGCAGTGCATCGTGCGAGGCCAGAGTGAGGTAATCTTCGACATCGAAACGGATCAGGCCAATGGCACTCATCGAGAGCAGCTCTTAGGTTCCGCCACTAAAAATTGGCAGTGATCATATAAAGAACGATACGCGGCGACTTCGAGTTGCAATGAATGACGTGCTAGCACCCTTTGCCGTGCCTCTAGGCGCATTTTTCTCACAAACTCGCCCCCCTTCAAGGCTTCGGTCAATTGATGCACAAACTCTTCCTCATCACTAAACAATAGACCATTGGCGCCATTTTCCACCAAATACCGATTTCCAGCGATATTACTGCACAGTACTAAAGACCCACAGGCCAAAGCCTCTAACAGAGCATTGGACACTCCTTCCACGGCAGAGGTATTGATAACCACATCCGCTGCATTATACCAATCTGGCATTTCTTCTTTTGGCACCTCACCGAGCAAGTGAACCCAAGGATTGCCACTGGCTTTACTTTTCACGATGCCCCATTCGCCTAAATGTCGCACGGGTCCTGCTACTGCCATATGAATATCTATCTCCGTGGCCTCCCGCGTAGCCTCCACCAGGTCAATGGCCCACGCTGAACGCTTGACTGGACGCACTCCACCCGCCAAAAGCACAAGCGGGTGCGGTAGCGGGATAGCAGTCGGAGATGGGGCAAAGATTTGCTCATTAACCGAAGGAGAAATCACATGAATGCGATCTGCCCACCCAGGTTTGTCATCTAAAATTCTTGTTCGTGCATCGTCTGTAAATACGACTTGGCACGCCACATCATCTAACGCATCAGCTATCGGCCGATAGTCTGCCACCCAATCCTGCCATAAATCTGTCCCAGTCCAGGTAACAACCATGCGGTGAGGGTTAATGCCATGCCGTACCAACTGTACCCCCACCCGATTAGCATTCCACCCATGGTATATGTCAAACGATGGCAAATGATCCTGATACAAAACCGTGTCCGCATGGAGGCCCTCCGACTGCAGGCCTTCTTTGACGCGGCGGGCCGAAATGCTGTTACCGCCAGTGGGCGGAGTATCCGCTGGAATAATCAATCCTACGTTCATAATTCGTCCCTTTCGTCCGTTATCCAATGCGAATTCCATTGGGCACGGGAGAGTCTGGTGATAGTAGCACGACGTCAGTTTCACTGACCATAGCGCCCAAAATTAATACCTCTGACGTTACTCCTGCAATCCGCTTAGAGGGGAAGTTCACGACTGCGACCACTTGCCGGCCCACGAGTTGGGCTGCCGAATATCGGAATGTCAGTTGAGCCGAAGATTCTTTAGTGCCATAATCTCCGAAATCAATAACCAAATGATAAGCAGGTTTTTTCGCTCTAGGATTCAATTCGGCTGACAAGACTGTGCCTACCACCACATGATAGCGAAAAAAATCTTCGGTTGGCGCAAGCTCCACGTCCAATGTTCCTACTCCTCACTGCGGAAAATTAGTGAAATCGGTCACGGTCCCGCTGAATTCGCTGTACAATTCGGGGGCCCACCACAGGATGAGCCAATACCTCTTCCGGCAAATACAACCTACGCACGCCCTGGCGTTCTCGTGCTATGGCACTTATAGGTTTTGAGAGACGCGACATCTCCACTAGTTGCCCGCGTTCCTCATCCCACAAAAATAGCGCTCCTTCCTTTCCGGAAGTACCTTCCTCACCTAAATAGTAATCATAATAAATTGTGCCGGTTTCGTCGACAAGGCAATAATACCGCGAATCATATCCCATCCCTTCTACGTCGCAAGCAATCTCTTGATATACCTGAAGACTAGATACCGGATACTCGACATATTTAAACAAATGGCGCTCCACCAACCGGGTGCACAAATCAGCGAGTACTGAATCTGAGGCTTTCTGCCATACGTTAAACGCATTCATTAAGACACTGTCGTCAATGGCCAGATAGTCGTCAAGACCAATTTTCCCAGAAAATAATCCCATCAATGATGGATGCGGCATAAATACCGTGGCATAGACCTCTTGAGCCCGACTCAAAATTGCCCGCAATAAGACTTCCGCCGACCGACTCACTGGGTGAAAGTAGACCTGCCAGTACATGAAATATCGGGCGAGTAAATAGGCTTCTACCGTATGAAGACCTGACCTCCGCACCACAATTTTTCCCTCTTTAGGCAGCATAATACGAATGATTCTCGCCAAGTCAAACTTCCCGTAATCGACTCCGGTAAATATCGAGTCGCGCATCAGATAATCAAGACGATCAGCGTCTAATTGACCGCTAACCACTGAAACCACAAGGGAATTGGCGTGCCGTTTGCCAATCACATCCGCCACTTGTTGCGAAAATCCCGGATCAACCCGTTCCAGTACCTGGTGGACTTCTGTTGCAGGATCCAAAATGATCCGCTCACTCCATGTTTCATGCCGCATTCCGATCACTTTTTCCAACGCGTGGGAGTATGCGGCATGGCCCACATCATGCAGCAGACCACTGACCATGGCCAGTCGGTCTAAATGATGCGGCCAATCATACCCATTGCGCTCAAATGCCAAGAGAATTTGCCGGATCACCTCGTATACTCCTAAAGAATGAGAAAAGCGGGTATGGTCTCCCCCAGGATAAGTGACCGATGACGTTCCTAACTGTCGAATTCGCCGCAGGCGTTGCATTTCACGAGTATTAATTAAAGCCCAAATCACCGGATCATGAACGTAGATATACCCATGCACCGGATCCTTAAAAACCTTTTCCTCTTCCGTCATTTGGTCTGATTCCATGGCCCACCTCCCAAATATCCTGCGCTTTCCGGGACTATGGTGTGGTCTACAAGAGGGCCCCCGGAATCTCTGCTACAACATTACCATTATCATACGCGAAATGAGGACCCTCCCTAGCGGTTCCAGTCGATAGCCAGCCGCTAGGGTTCATTTAATACGTGTGGTGGAGGCAGTAAAAAGCGTTGTCAAAACATACTGAACGTCCGAGGGTATAGCACTTAATGCTGGGTTACCAATATTGACCGCGCCAGTGCAGTCACAAGTCATTTTTATCAAAACGGAACTCTTCGGGTTATTGCTTGCGATGGCGAAACATAAAGGAAATCGACATGCCGATTCCGAACAGTACAACCAAAGCACCCGCATCGTTAACAAATCCATACAGATGTTTAGACAGAAAATGGCTAATGCCAAACAACAGCAGTCCGACCGAAATGATGACTGATGCGCGGGACATTTTTCCCATCATTCCTAACACAATGCCAGCAATACCAATGGCTAGTTCCACCCATCCGAACAGAACTGTATTCATCGTGCGTTTCCCCCGTCGCAACCCGATTTCCCCCATGTTATCCTCAACTTAGCCGGAACGCAACTAACACCTGCCTTGGCGCCGCTACATATGATGACGTTGATCCGCCATCGGGTGTGAAGGAAGTGATAAGGTGTCTCTCAGTACCACCAAGTCTGTCGATTCACGATCCTCGCGTCGTGCCATGCTCTGGATTCTAGCCATTGGCCCAGGGGTGCTAGGCTTAGCCGCCGATAATGATGCAGGCGGTATGCTGTCTTATTTGGTAACAGGAGCTGCTCATCATTTGGCATGGTTCGTTTTCGCGTTGATGAGCATGGTGCCTGTGACCTATACGATTCAAGAACTGGCCTTACGTGTGGCCATCGCCACCCAAATGCCCTATAGCCATTTGTTAAGGGTAAGATTTGGGCGCTGGTGGACAGCCATCAACGGCATTGTTTTGCACTCGCTCAATGCCCTCATCTTAGTCACCGAATTTTTAGGCATGACGTCCGCGCTTCATCTAATCGGTTTCCCATGGTGGTCAGGGGTCATTATATCCTGGGGACTTGTAATTGGCGTGACCGCCTATCGCCATTACCCCAGTTTGGAACGCCTATTGCTAATCATGGCTATTTTTAATTTTGCTTTTATTCCGGCTCTAATTACACTGCATCCCGATCCCCACGCCTGGCAACAAGCCTTCGGCGGCGGTTTTACCTCATCTATTTTCTTTCTTTTGTTGTCATTGGCCGGCAATGCCATTGCCCCTTGGATGATTTATTGGCAACAAAACGCAGTATGGTCTGGTAATGTTCCGTCATTAAGTTTTGGCCGCAAGGATATTCGATTGGGCATATTGGCTCAAGTGGTCATGGCCGGCATTGTCATGTTGATTGGTGCGTTGGCTAACGGCTCTGGATCGGCACTAATCAATCCTCTGCTATGGCTGTGGGTTGCCGCTGGCCCGGTGACGGGACGCCTCTTTGCCCTAGGCATTTTTGATGCAGGATTTTTGGCAGCCTGCACCATCTCCCTCTCTTCCGCGTGGATGCTAAGCGAGGTATTGCATGGCACCCCACCACCCCGCGCCGTCACGCCTACCGGGGGCCGTTCACGATGGATCCATATTTTCACCTTGACGATTGCCGCAATTTGTGTCATGTGGCCACATTTGTCCATCGGTTTCATTGCCCTTTGGGTTCAAGCGCTAGGCGCACTCTGGATGCCGGTTAGCTTGATTATGCTAATAGTCATTGCCCGGGACGTTCGCCTGATGGGGCCCTTGGTTGTCCACCAACGCCGATTGATAGCACTGATTGCCATTGTCGTGTTGTTTGTGACACTAGCAGCGTTGTCTGGTTTAGCTTAAGGATACTTGCCGTCCATTGCGCAAACAGTTACAGTTTGAATAACGTCCGCACTTGTTACAAGGAGGATCCGCAATGGCTCATCAGCAGGCGATTGATTTTTTACAATCGCACCATTTTGAACAACTAGAGGATTTAGCAAGTTTTCTGTCTATCCCCAGTATCTCAGCACTTAATCAGCATAAACCCGATATCCAGGCAGCCGCTGACTGGCTTCGCACACGCCTGACCCAAGCCGGATTTTCCAATGCACGATTAGATCATACGGCAGGCAATCCTGTGGTCGTTGCGGAAGGCCCGTATCACCCTGATCGTGCCACGGTCTTAATATATGGCCATTACGACGTTCAGCCGGTAGATCCGTTAGACAAGTGGCATCACCCTCCCTTCACTCCCACTGTCATTGACGGCATATTATATTCTCGGGGCTCCAGTGACGACAAGGGCCAAGTGTACATGCAGCTCGTAGCCGGAGAAGCCTGGATGAAAACAGTCGGCGATACCCCGGTTAACATGAAATTTTTATTCGAAGGTGAAGAGGAAATCGGTAGCGTCCACCTCAATGACTATATTAGAAGCCATAAAGAATCCTTGCACGCGGATTTCGCAGTGATCTCCGACACGCCAATGTTTGCCCCCGGGGCACCGGCCATTTGCTACGGATTACGCGGTTTAGCAGCACTGGAGATCACCGTTTCAGGCCCTTTTCAAGACTTGCATTCGGGAGTGTTTGGGGGCTCGATCATGAATCCAGCCCATGCTCTGGCTAAGTTGATCACGTCGCTTCATACGGCGGACGGTACGGTCGCGGTGGCCGGTTTTTACGACGGTGTCGATCAGTTAAGTGCAAAAGAGCGCGCGGCCTTGAACTCCCTTCCGTTTGACTCCGAGGAGTTCCGCCGTTCGACTGGCAGTCCTGACCTATTCGGAGAACCAGGCTATACTCCTCTTGAACACGTGTGGACCCGTCCAACCATTGAAGTCAACGGAATGTGGTCAGGCTTTATTGGCGAAGGTCGAAAAACCATAGTTCCGGCCACAGCACACGCCAAAATTACCTGCCGTCTGGTCCCTCACCAAGATCCCGACCATGTCCTCCACGTGGTAGCCGAACACCTGAAAGACCATTGTCCACCCGGAGTTACCTTAGAAGTCACGTTGGGCGAAGGTGCCCCTGGTACGCTCACGCCATTGGATCACCCGTCAGTAACCTCCGCGGAAAAGGCTATTCGAGAAGTGTATGAACAGCCTGCAGCCTACATACGCATGGGTGGGTCCATCCCGGTAGTCGTGACCCTCCAAGAGGAACTAAACATGCCCACTTTATTGCTCGGCTTCGCTCTTCCCGACGAAAATTTCCATGCCCCCAACGAACACTTTCATTTAGACAACTTTTTTAAGGGAAGTGAAACGGTGGCGGCATTGTGGGATTACCTCGGATCGCGGAATCCTCTTGAGTTCCGAACCTAAACTCGTTAGCATTAACATGATGAGGCTTTATTTGCTAGAAAGCAGGGGGCGCAATGGACACATTGAGTGCGGAGGGCTTTACCATAGGCCATTTGTCTCGGATTGTCATGGCCATGGATCAACACGATGGGGGTGCGCTCCCTGCTGGCGACTCGGTTTCTCCTACTACTCGGCAAGCCACGGAGCGGCTTATTCGGCGTTTGGAATGTTTGTTATTTCCCATGGAGCACGCCTGGTCTGAAGCCGTGGAAAGTACCCAACTTCAAGCCCGTACCGAGTTGCTTGGGGTGGTGATCTGGGATTTAGCGCACCAAATACACCGAGCCCGGAGACACCACTGCGATCCCCACGCCGTTCCATGCCTAGAATTGTCCCAAGCATTTGATACCGCTGTGGGATTTGCCACCACGTTGCCAGACATATTGGCGCAACTCAGTTTAGATGCAGCCGCTGCGTTTTCTGGCGACCCTGCGGCACGCGATGCATCGGAAGTTGTCTCGTGCTATCCAGGGTTTTACGCCATTATGGTCTATCGTCTTGCCCATCGTTTATTTGAATTTGGTGTTCCGCTATTGCCACGGTTGATGACTGAAATCGCCCACAGCCAAACCGGCATTGACATCCATCCTGGGGCTCGCATCGGATCCAGCTTTTTTATCGACCACGGCACAGGCGTAGTGATCGGTGAAACCACCGAAGTAGGCCATCGGGTAACGCTATATCAAGGCGTCACGTTAGGTGCGTTAAATTTTCCGCGTGACGAAACTGGTCAAATTATCCGGGGTCAAAAACGCCATCCCACGATCGGGGACAATGTTGTGGTTTACTCCGGCGCAACCATTTTAGGCGGCACTACCACGATTGGCGAAGGCAGCATCATTGGAGGCAATGTATGGCTTACAGAAAGCGTGCCGCCGTTTTCTCGGGTCATTGCACAACCTAAAATCGAGTTAAAATCCAGTCACCGATAGTTTCCTCGCGAGAAAAACTAACTGTTTAAGGGAGTCTTTGCACATGGACTACATTCACGACAATAAGCCACCGTTGTCTACCGGTACCAGCAGTATATTTTTGGACATCATCATCCATAAGCCCCAGGATAAAGACACGCGACCTTTACTAGCGTTTTTAGAAACCCATAATCTGGGTGAACGGTCGCAAACAGTGGAGTGGCAAAACGAATTTACCTTGAGACTTAGCATGTGGCGGGGACAATACTGGTCATTTTTGTCCGACTCCGATTGGACTCTGGCATGCCAGGACATAGTGGCTTTCATTAAGGAAGTACAGGATCATTATCGTCCTAAGCACATTGAGTATGATACTCGATCATTTTCCGTGGGATTAGCAAAGAAAGTCCGGCGTGAAAAACATCCTATCGCCGATATTGTGAAGGCTCCCCCGGCAAAAAATGAACCTGTATGGTGGCTTATCTCATGATAGAAGCTCCTAACCTCAGCACCATTTGTGAGGCTAGATATCGGTTACTCGGGGTCATCCACCGTACGCCATTGGTAACTACCCATACCTTTCCTTTAGGTTCTCACGGGGAACTGCGGTTTAAAGCTGAAAACCTGCAGGTCACTGGATCTTTTAAGATACGAGGCGCTTTCAATAAAGTGGCCCAGTTAGCAACCCGTTCGAGAGTCGGAGTAGTCACCGCCTCGTCAGGCAATCATGGGCAGGCAGTGGCCTGGGCCGCGCGTTACCACTGTATTTCGGCTCACGTGGTCGTACCAAGTACTGCGCCGAAATCCAAAGTTGCTGCAGCCGAGGCGTATGGCGCCACCGTAGAATACTATGGAACCACGAGTCAAGAGCGGTTGGATCGAGCGCAAGAACTTGCCGAGGAGCATGGCTACCAATTTGTTCCACCATACGACGATGTTTCGGTAATGTCTGGGCAAGGCACTGTGGGTCTGGAAATTATTGAGGATTGGCCGGAAGTCGACATGGTGCTGGTTCCTATAGGTGGGGGAGGCCTGATTTCCGGAATTTCTACGGCAATAAAATCGGTCAAACCAAATATTTTGGTGGTTGGAATCGAATCACTGGGCGCAGCCAAAGCGTGGCAGTCCCGGAAACAAGGATATCGCGTGGTTCTGGCTCATACCGACACTATTGCCGATGGTATCAAGACACTAGGATTGGGAGTGATGACCTATCCCATCGTTGAGAAAAACGTTGACCGTTTGCTGACGGTGTCAGAGAAATCCATCGCCGAGGCAGTAAAATGGCTTTTGACACGTCCGAAAATTGTGGTGGAACCTTCTGGTGCCACTACCATGGCCGCCATTCTCAGCTATCCTGACATCTTTCGTGATAAAAACGTCGTGGCAGTCCTCAGCGGCGGAAACTTGGATCCCCAGGTGCTTTCGGCCATTTTATCTTCGTAAAGCACCTCATTGGTATATTTTTCCTCTCCTGTCACAGGCTATCTACGCCAAACGAGGGGGAGGTAGCCTATGGACGTCGGTTCTGTATGCAGTTGCGGGGACCACGCAGTGACACAGTGTCTTGATTGTGGTCAGGGCTTGTGTTTGGAACATACCTGTTCGGAGTGTCAGCGTTGTGAGAACGATTGTCTATGCCATCTGCGATGGTGGGTTCCATACTTCTATTTGTAAACCTCACAATGGGGGCCCCTCCCGCATAGGCGGTCGGCTCCCCATTTTACAAATCAGCGCGCCAACTTGTTGCGGGATGAAACACGCATAAGCTTTTGTCGAGAGGTTAACGTTACATTCATAGAGGCACTATACAATTTACGTTAGCTCCCTCATCTCTGGGTTGATGCCATTGCGCCCGCTCCCGATCGCAGTCATCTCCCTGGTAAGCTTACTTGGCTTTCGAGACAGGAACCGCCACAAAAAGATCTAAAAGCCAAGCCAAAGTCCATGGGTAAGTTTGTTATACTTGAGCCGGGGACTAAAATGGCAAGGAACATGTATGTTCTGCTTTATATTGTGGTGTTGATAGCCGTTGTCGTCAGTTTAGATTTACTTTTCTTTAAGAATCACTTCTGGGAACGGCTGATAGTGAACATCGGCATTGTCTTGGTATTTTCAGCGTTCTATTTGAGGTTCTTTAAAAGGCCTTGACATTCTCCCGCATCATCCGCAAATCCTAGTCACGCGACAGGAGTTAGACTATTGCTAATTGATGCCAACCCAGATGATCAATAGAGAGCTACGCGAGGAATTCTTCAAACAACCGCTACAATATTCGTCATGCTTATCTGGATTTTTCCCCACAGATTCTCCCGTGGTATAGTGGGAGTCGATGTCTTATGTGGAGAGCATTCAATGCAATGGCCATGGATTATCGCTTTCACCTTTTCTGGTTTTTTAGCCTCTTTAGCCACTAATTCGATTGGAGTGGGCGGCGGCTTATTAGTCATGCCAACTTTGGCGTTGTGGTTCCCAGCGCGGCAAGTTGTGGTTTTCACCACACCCATGTTTTTAGCCAACGCTATTGCCACCTGGTATAACTATCGTTATAGCTGGAAGGTTCCGAGAACTCTCTGGACCATTCCCTGGGTGTTGATGGGGATCGTCATCGGCGTTCATTTTCTTGTGAATGAATCCACTCGCGATTTAGATATCACTATCGGTCTTATCGCCCTAATTTTTGTGGTGTATGAGGTCATTCAACGCACACTGCGAAAGCAAGTGACCGGGTTGCCGGGTTGGGTGGGTATCCCCATCGCATTGACCTCAGGTGGCATCAGTGCGATTTCCAACATCGGCGGCACTTTACTCTCACTCTATGTTTTAAGCCCCGAAGTCACCCCCGACGGATTCGTTGGAAGCTTAGCCCTCTTATATGTCATCATGACGTCGGCGAAATTATGCCTGTTTTGGTTTCATCATTTGATCCTGGGACAGACATTTTTGTGGTCGCTTCCCTCGATTCCCTCGATAATCGTCGGTTCCCTAGTTGGCAAGAAAATCCACCGCGGCATCAACCCCAGTCGTTTCCGGTTAATCGTCATCGGGGTCATTTTTATTTCTAGCCTGGCTCTATTGCTATCTTCGATCTAACCGGCTACCGCATAAATCCTGTTTCAAGGATCCCCACATTTGATAGACAATGGACTCCATCTTGTATTTCCCATGATGCACGCAACACACCAAGCTGAGTCAGTTCTTTCTCCTAAAGCAAAAGTGAACGATGGTGGAAACCAGAGAAATTCCTCGAGTACCCGATACCTCACATCGTGAGTCCAATGGTCGGTGATGGCATTCCGCTATTCTTGGAATTCGGATCCTTCCAGACTTAACCGGAAATTTCAAATATTACTGGGGAAAAGGTAGCAAAATCCGCATGAATTTACGATATCAACCAAAACCGGAGTGTTATCGCGGAAAGATGCATTGGGAATAAAAGCCAGTGCTGACGCATAATTAAGTATAGCCCGGTGTAGACTCCGATGGCGGACACATGCTCTGCGGTGGCAGGATTAGCGTGAGATCGTATGCCGCAGGCAACCCCTCTTCTGCAGAGAGCGTCTTCCCGTTCAGTGCCACAGAACGGTACCAACACCCGAAGTAATCCAAAAAGAAAGAGAACGGCTATCCTCGTTTGGGTTAATGGTCAGAGACATGACATGCGATGCCGTTGGCCTATAAGCCCAATGCCAAGAGGAACATGGATTTCGCCGCGTGATACGGGCAATTGTCCGACAGATCATGATAGACTATCCGGTGTTGGAATTGCCGGATCACCGCCAAATTTCTCGATGCTCTGAACGCGTCATTTTTGATGCTCTCCAACCCTAGCGAGTTGAGCATCGGGCTGATGGGGACACGGAATGGTATCATGGGACCAATGTGGAACCGCATGTGCGGCGACTCTTAGAGATGTGGCAAAACCCGATTCAGCACCGGTTTCAGAGAAGTCCGGTCGCCCAAATGATTCCTCTGTGGTAAATCCTTAATTTTTGGTAGCTTCACACGTAGAGTCTAAGATAAAATATTGAGTAAATACAGCGTGAGCCTATGCAATATTTTCCGAGGAGTGTCGCCATGTCCGCCCACCCAGATCCACGACCTATTGGGATGTTTGATTCCGGAGAAGGGGGGTTGACGGTACTAAAACGGGCGCGTGATCTATATCCTGGAGAACATTATCTTTACGCCGCAGACTCTGGACATTTTCCTTACGGATCCCGATCATTGTCCCAGGTAAGAGAATTTTTCTTATCATTTCTCGACTTCTTTTTAACTCATAATGTCAAAGCCATCGTTATTGCCTGCAACACCGCCACGGCAGCTGCATTGGAAACTGCTCAACAGAAATCCCCTGTTCCTGTGATCGGGGTGATCCAACCAGGGGTTGTCGACGCCATCCACGCGTCACAATCAGGAATTATTGGTATACTGTCCACTGAAGCTACATACCAGGCAGGAGTATACCCTAGCGCCCTAAAAGCGCTTAATCCCCAAGTTAAAATTGTGGCGTATCCTTGTCCAATATTAGTCACCATGGTGGAATCCGGTCAAACCGACGGCCCCCTAGTCGAAGATCGGGTCCGTCAGTGCACACATGCCTTATTGTCTCACAACGCTGACACGGTCATCTTGGGCTGCACTCATTTCCCCCACATGGAACATATTTTTACCAAAGTAATGAATGATCAAGCTGTGATTATCGACCCCGGGCTGTCAACCGCACGTTTGCTGCCGTCCATTTTAGGACCACTTAACACCACCGGCGAGGGTTCCATGACCTTCTACACTACCGGCGATCCAAAAGTGGCGCTCCATATCGCTCGAATTTTATGGCCCGATCTTGTAGAGGAACCCCGCCAACTGATTTGGGACCGAACGTCATTGAAGACCCCGACCTAGGAAGCGTGCCGCGCGATTTTTTCGCGGCGCAGATCCTCTACGTTGACCTTTAATCTTTCAAGAGTACTGGTATCTTGTGGATAGACCAAAGGCAGTCGCACGGGTCCCACATTCATATTCAACTGATTCATCAGCCATTTTAACGGAATGGGGTTGGGCCAACTAAACAAATCACGAAATATGGGTAGCAAACGTCCATGGAGGCCCCGAGCAGCAGTGATGTCTCCGCTCCGAAAAGCTTGTACCAATGCTGCCATTTCTGGACCCACAACATGAGCTGCCACGCTGACTACACCGTGGGCCCCAAGCGTCAACGCGGGGTAAAAGAGTGCATCGTCTCCCGAATATACCATCATCCCGGGACAAATTTCCAGCAGTCTTTCGATGCTTTCTATCTGACCCGTGGCTTCTTTCACGGCAACGACATTGGGACAGGCCTTGGCAATGCGTGCCACGGTATCGGCAGCCAAAGTGACGCCGGTACGACCCGGAACATTGTAAAGCATCACGGGTGCCGACAGATTCTCGGCGATTTTCACAAAGTGTTGAAATAAACCTTCCTGCGGTGGTTTGTTGTAGTAAGGAGTGACTACTAACACGCCATCAGCCCCCCAACGAGCCGCTTCCTGCGACATCTCGACAGCGTGATGGGTATCATTAGATCCGGTCCCCATAAGAACCATAGCGTTACCGGCTCCGCGACGCACCGCATAATAAAGGCGTTCGCGTTCTGACCGTGACAGTGTGGGTGACTCCCCGGTAGTACCTGCTACAACCAATCCTTCACTTCCATTAGCCACCAGCCAACCTGCCAATGATTCCGCCCGCGCTTCATCCAGGACTCCATCTTCCGTGAACGGAGTCACCATGGCCGTGATTATACAAGGCCACTGCATATTTATGCCCCCTTTGGTTAATAGACGAAAAGAGCAAATCACACTCATCTCTCCGCCAAATTCAATGCAATGTGGTCGCATGATATTTCCTATGAAGTTAAGAGAGGTTTTGATTACGCCGGAGACCGCGAAATTTTAGTCGCGGGCCGGCTAAATCTTGTCGCAGGACTTAACGGCAGGAAGAAGTACCTTGAGAAGGAGTTGGGGGGTCGCAAGGATGGATACGGTCGGACGTACGAAACTGTTGACCATAAAATTTTTGCACCCCTTTCTGGCACACTAGCCAATTGAACACTTATAATTATACACATCAACAAGAATGATGCAAGAAAATTTTCCCGATGGGTACTGAATTGGAGGTTACCGTATGGATTGGGCTTCACGGATGAATAAAATCCCCCCCTATTTGTTTTTTGAACTGGATCGCATTGTGGAACAACAACGGCAAATGGGTCATGATGTTATTAATTTAGGTATAGGAGACCCAGATATGGCCACAGCACCACATGTTGTCGAGGCTATGCAGCAAGCGGTTGCCGAGCCCAGCAACCACCGTTATCCTCATTACTTGGGTAGCATCCAATTTCGGCAAGCTATGGCCGACTGGTACGCGCACCGGTTTGGCGTCGCATTGGACCCGTCCGATGAGGTCGTGGCACTGATTGGATCCAAAGAAGGCATCGCCCACTTGATTTGGGCCTTTGCCGAACCTGGCGATATCGTACTAGTTCCAGACCCCGCCTATCCGGTGTATTATACCCAAACTTTATTAGCGGGCGCCGAACCCTATTATCTTCCTCTACTGGCAGCACACAACTTTTTACCCCAATTGGACACGATTCCACAAACGGTTCTAAACCGCGCCACCATGTTGTGGATTAATTATCCCAATAACCCAACAGGAGCCGTTGCCGACAAAACATTTCTTCATGAGGCCGTAGCATTTTGCCAACAACACGACCTATTACTGTGCAGTGATGCCGCTTATGTGGAAATGGGATTTGACGGATATCGGGCCGCGAGCGTTTTGGAGATCGAGGGAGCCAAAGATGTTGCAGTGGAGTTTTACTCATTTTCTAAGCCGTTTAACATGACGGGGTGGCGAATTGGATGCGCTGTGGGAAACCCCAAAGCCATCGCAGCCTTGGGCACCTTAAAAAGCAATTTGGACTCTGGGCCGTTTACTGCTGTTCAACAGGCGGCCATATCTGGATTAACCCACCACCCGGAAAAATTCTTTGATGGCATGAATCTCATGTATCAAAAGCGGCGCGATATCGTGATACAAGGGTTAAGAGACATGGGACTCAATACCTCTACACCGCGCGCGACTTTCTATTTGTGGTTCCCCACTCCCATGCACATGACCTCTTCTGACGCTGCTAAGTTTTTTGTAGAAACCGCCCATGTGATGGTTACCCCCGGGGCCGCCTATGGCCCCCACGGAGAAGGGTGGTTACGGATCTCGCTTACCACCACGGAAGATCAGCTGGCTGAAGCCATGAAACGTATGAAGAAAGCGCTAGAATCCCTAAAATCTGTATAGTGGACCGCAGGGAGCCACACCCCGACATATGGGTATGGCTCCCAAGTTCTCTGGCAAATAGGTTGACCCTAATGCCTACAGAAAACGGACCCTTTCCCCGGTTTCGTGTCGCACTCGGACTCAGTGGATGGATACGGGCCACAATGGTGGCATTCTGCGTCTCCGGGGCCTCATGAATCACAGATAACAAGCGCAAGGCATGTAGTTTCGGTCCATACTTGATCCATTGCGGTGTCAACAGTTTCCTTAATGTTGTTTACATTTATCCAACGATATATAATCTAGAAACTCTAACACTTGCTGTTGGCGCTCTAAATCGTCTTACTGATCGGGACTGGAAACCTGCCGTTATACGGCTTTGGAGAAGCCCCGCCTGGTGGGGAATGGCTGGAGTCCGCGGCGCAAAACCTGTTCGTTGTGTGGCTCAAGACTCAAGCCCCCGAAATGCCCTTAAGTGTGCCGGCATGGACCTGCCCCGTGTGCTACACGCATCCTGATCGGGACATCAACGCGGCGATGGATGAATGTACAACATATGGCTGAGAGTGCGGTGAGGGGATCCTCAACTTAACGCAAGCCCTTCGCTGACGGCCTGAGCGGAATTCCCTCCCGTGGAAAGGGCTCGCGGCTTGTGCGTGGACGACCGACGCTATCCCTAAGAAATGGTGGCATGATGAACCATGAAGGTGACGACAAATTGCATCAGCAATAATCACATTTGGATAACTTCATCAGAACGGCCGGATTCGACGCGAGAGATGGATATCGTGGAAACCGTTCTCGAAAGCACCCAAACAACAGTCAGAGTTTTACGACTATCAGAGGCGGCATGACCATCCTATATCCCTATCACACTAGATAAACGGAGGTTAATGATGGACTTTACATTGTCACAGGAAATAGGGCAAATGAGAGAAACGATTCGGGACTTCATTGCTCACGAAGTGGAACCCCATGCCATGGAGATTGAAGAGCATAACGAGGTGCCCCTGACGATCCTGGAACAGTCTAAGCAGCTTGGACTGTTCGGGTTAAGCATCCCTGAAAAATATGGTGGTTTAGGACTATCGATGGTGGATAAATGCGCCATCTTTGAAGAATTGGGTCAAACCATTAATGGTTACACCACCATTATTGGAGCACATAACGGCATCGGTTCCGTAGGCATAGTAGAATTTGGCACAGAAGACCAAAAGTCACGATATCTTCCTAAAATGGCTACGGCTGAATGGATTGGAGCGTTTGCACTGACTGAACCTGAGGCTGGATCTAACGCGGCTGCCATCTCGACCCGCGCTGTGAAAGAGGGAAACCGGTATATCTTAAATGGCCAAAAAATCTACATCACCAACGCGCCATATGCTCACGTATTTACCGTAATGGCCGTGACCAATCCCACTCTTGGTGCTAAAGGCATAACCTCTTTTATCGTTGAACGCGACTTTCCCGGATTCCGAGTGGGTGCCGTTGAAAAGAAAATGGGGCTTCATGGATCCCACACCGCCCAAATTTTCTTTGAGAACCTGGAAGTGCCCGAAAACAATGTCTTAGGTGTCGAAGGGCAAGGCTATATTAACGCCCTGAAAATACTAGCCAACGGGAGGGCAGGCCTGGCCGCACGTTCATTGGGTTCGTCGCAGTATCTTTTAAATAAATCCATTCGGTATGCTATGGAGCGGCACCAGTTCGGCAAGCCCATTTTTGAACAACAAATTATTCAGCACTATTTAGCCGATATGGCTACAGAAATCGAAACCTTGCGATGGATGACCTATCGCGTCGCATGGATGGCGGACCAAGGAGAGCCCGTCATTAAAGAAGCCGCCATGCTAAAACTCTACGGTTCTGAAGCCTATAACCGGGTGGCAGACAAGGCTGTCCAAATTCATGGAGGCATTGGATACATTGCAGACTATCCCATCGAACGGTTTTACCGCGATGCTCGCGTCACCAGGATTTACGAAGGCACCTCAGAAATTCAAAAAAATATCATTGCTGCCCAATTAAAAAAGGAATTCGAGGAACATGACTGATGGCAATGCCATGATATAAACCGATGTAGAAATCTTGCACCTTAATGCCGGGCTACGGTATGAGACTCCCGATTTGTTCATGATACCACCTGTTCCGCATGAAATAGGGATTGAGCAAGCGCCACAAAGGAGCGCACTGCGGGTGTCGCCTCGTTGATAAAGGGGCAACGGAGACCAACATATCGCCACATCGTCGGTTGCACGTTTTTCACCAGGATATGGGGTGTCGTATCGGGCAACGATAGTTCTGGAACCATAGTAATACCCAATCCCTCGCGGACCATGTTCAAGATGGTGTCCATATCGCGTACCGCAAATTTGATGGAGGGGCTACATTGAGACCGCCCAAACCACTCTTCAATGAGAGGCTCACAGCCTCCCGTGGACATAATGAATGGATGGTCGACCAACGATCCGATGGATACGCCGTCATTTTCCTCCAGCACATGGCCTTTCGGAAGGACCGCGACCATTTTGTCCTTTGTGAGGGGAATCATATCGGGGCCTGGGGTGCTCTGGGCGGCAAATCCCACATCGATGATCCGATCCTGCAACCACTCGATCACCTCCTGATCGGTGCCCTCGAAGAGGACAATCGTGATGTGGGGATGTTGCTTCTCGAATACACTGACGATTTTCGGAAGCAGCCGGGCCGACGCACTGGGAAAGCTCCCAACCCGAATGGTTCCTGCTTCAAGCCCTTGTGCGGCAGCGGCTTCTTGCTCAATCTGCGCCACCCGATTTAAGATGACTCGCATGGGTTCCAATACACGCCGCCCAAAATCGGAGACCACGATCCCCTGCCTTCTGTCGCGAATCAGCAGGAGCACGCCGAACTCCGTCTCAAGTCCGGCGATTGCATGACTCACTGCCGATTGGCTCATATGGAGGGCTTCGGCGGCTCTGGTGAAACTGCCCATTTCCACGACCTTGGAAAACACGGTAAGTTGGGTCCACGTCATGAGTATCCCCTCATGTAATTAATGGCAAAGACGAATTTTACTCATTCTATATCGGACGGTATGCTGGATACAAGATCATCTGCAAATACCGCAAGGGGGAATATTTTTGGCACCGAAAGATGGCGGTATATTAGTCCTGTTGGCTTCCCTATGGGGCGCATCATTTCTATTCATGCGCGTAGCGTCTCCGGTTCTCGGCCCCGTGTTGCTCATCGATCTCCGAGTTCTGATTGCCGGTCTGGTTCTGATCCTAGCCGCTTGGGTTTTACATCATCGGCTCCGGATCCTCCATCAATGGAAAGCCTATCTATTGCTTGGCGCGCTAAATGCAGCGATTCCCTTCTGCCTGATCGCCGCGGCCGAATTGATTCTCGATGCATCGTGGGCGGCCATTCTAAACGCCACAACCCCACTGTTCACGGCCCTCGTGGCCTATGGATGGACCCATGATCCCTTAACACCAAAGAAACTCGGAGGGCTGGTGCTCGGCATCGTGGGAGTCGCGGTCCTCGTGGGGTGGAATGCCCATCCAATCACCGAGCATATGCTCCTGGCCGTCGGTCTCTCGCTAACGGCCGCGTTGTTTTATGGCATTGGCGGCGTCTTCGCGTCCCGAAGGTTCCGAGGTGAAACGCCCCTCACCTTGGCCATTGGCCAACAACTGGCGGCCGGAACCCTTTTGACCCCAATGGCCGCATTTTTTCTCCCACATCGCCTCCCGGGGCTGGGCGTGATCTGGTCTGTCCTAGGGCTGGCCGTGCTCTCCACATCATTGGGATATTTGCTGTACTTCCGTCTTATACGCCACGTAGGCCCTATCAAGACTCTCGGTGTCACCTTTCTGGTACCCGCTTTCGGCGTTATGTGGGGATGGCTGTTTCTGCACGAATCCGTGTCGATCGGAACGTTCATGGGATTGGTCGTGATTCTTTTGAGCGTTACCATGGTGACCAACATCCCTCTGAAATTTCAGCGCAAACGAGAACCTACACCAGACTAAAATGGGCCTCGGGTAGGAAAACTCTTATGTCCAAGAAGTGAGGGCTTTTGACACAATCCAGATGACCGCGATTCGCGGACCAATTTCTGAGCAACGCTATAAAAATTAGCTTGAGATATCCAACGATGATTTGGAGTGTTGTGAGAAACACGAGACCCAGGATTATTGCTCTTGGCCTGTAGGACGATCAGAAAGACATCAACTCTTTATCTCCGAACACTCTTTCCAAAGCCCCTCTTGTTGTCATCACCAAAACCCCAGCCCACCTATGGCATACTAGCACAGAGCGACCGAGGCAGCGGCTAGGAGGACGATTTTTGACCGGGTCGAAAGTCCAGGTCACCGCGTCAGAAGTCGTAGACAATAAGAGAGCGAGCCGGCCATAAGCCGAGTTCTGTCGTGAACGATCATTTATCTGGGACACCAGTTACCTAGTGCCTCAAGCGACCAACCCGGGAAGTCAGCGAGCAGCGTCATCCTTCCCCTATTAGGTCTTGCTGCGAGTGGGGTTTACCAAGAGCTTCAGTCACCTGGGCTCTGGTGCGCTCTTACCGCACCGTTTCATCCTTGCCCCAATGATATGGGGCGGTTTGTTTTCTGTGGCACTTTCCTTAGGGTTTCCCCCACTGGACGTTATCCAGCACTCTGCTCTATGCAGCTCGGACTTTCCTCAGACACGGCCTTGCGGCGCTGTGCCCGCGATCGTTTAGCCGACTCGCATCTTGGAGTTTATATTATGCCTTGACAGTAACTCGGGCGTCAACCGTTACATTTACTCTATTTTGTTATTTGGTGCCATTAGAGCGCGCATCGCCTCTACAGCAAGTCGGTCTGCCATTTCATTGTAACGATTGCCGGAATGGCCTTTGACTTTGATCCATTGCACGCAGCGCTCAGTTACCAACACTAGCATCTGTCGCCATAAATCTTGGTTTTCCACTGGTTGTCCCTTGGCATTGCGCCATTGCCGTCGTTCCCAACCTTTAAACCAATTTTGGGTAAAGGCATTGATGACATATGCGGAGTCACTGTAAATTCTTACTGCAGAATTTTTCGGCGTGTTCCCCAATGCTTGAATTACCGCCGTCATTTCCATCCGGTTATTGGTAGTTGCAGGATCCGCTCCAGAAAAATTTGGCCCATCGACAAAAACACAGGCCCATCCACCGGGTTGCCCTCCGGGCGCTTGATTGTTGCTGCATGCCCCATCCGTATATACATGATACTCCGTGTTATTCATCAGTGTAATCCTTCACCTTGTCATCGTATTTGACGTATTTGACGTATTTGACGTCACCTATAGCACTGTATTCCAATACCCCAACTCTTCCAAGGTTTTTTTATAGTCCTTTTGCGATAGCGGAAAAGTCAATTTATGTCTCCTGAATTGTTGTTCCCGAAAGCACAGTTCCGGCCACAAAGGATCCTGAGAGAATTCGGCAAACATCGCAATTGGAGCGTCGATACCATCAAAAGACACTCCCCATGATGCATACATTCGAGCATCGTCCTCCACCAGACGAGCCCGATGAATCACCGCTAAATTTTCGTATAGATAGCGACGTACTGCTAATATACCCTGGATGGGTTGAATAAAAAACACGGGATTATAGGGCAAAACGTGTCTTTGCCCTATAATATGTACGATTCGATTACTACCCATCCCCGCCACCACAACGACATCAACTGCATTCCGATGCTTTAACGGCAGAAGTCCATCACCAACTAAACTTATTACTCGGTTAGCGGTTGTATTTCGCAATACATCGACGCTTTTGGCGCTTGCTTCAGTGGCTATCACATCGTGGCCTTTACGAATCAAATCAAGTGTTAAGCGCCCACTACCCGCACCGATATCCGCCACGCGAGGATATGGTCTACACCATTCGCTCAGCAACTGCAATCGATTTTCGAGCTGTCTGGTAATCCGTCGTCCTCTCCTGTTTGCCCATCATAACATGGTCATAGCACTCCACACAAAGTGCCGTATAGTTACTCTCGCCAACCACTACTTGGCCAGACTCAGCCGTGAGTCGGTAGGAAATAAAAGCATCAGATTTTTTGCAGGCCGTACATACCGCATGGACCTTCATAACATCATCAGCTACACACATCAAAGCCCCCATGCACCCAAATGGATTTTCCTGGTAATCTAAGTCTAGTCCTGCAATCAAGACTTGCTTTCCATCGTGCCTCAATTTTTTTACCACTTCAACCAAATCATGGGTAAAAAACTGGGCTTCATCGATCGCCACTACATCAGCTACTGGATTTGTCAGAGTGATAAGTGCTTGAGCGCTACCATCGGGTACTCCCCTGATGGTCAATGAGCCACGCAATTCAGCAATGCGACGCTCTATATCCCGCGAACTGTCGCGAGATGAAAAAACAGGATAGAACACGTCCACGGTAAGGTCCGCAATCAAAGCCCGCTCGATGAGCCGAGACAACTCTTTGGATTTTCCAGAAAACATTTCCCCCGTTATCACTTTAATATTGCCAGCCACAAAAATCCTCCCCAAAATGGTCTCTTAAGAAGGATTCGACGTTTTCTCCTGATTTCCTACCACACACCTTAAAACTTGCCGACCACAATATGTTACATTAAAATCGCGGTGGCAGTACTTGACGCTAATGCTCGATCCTGATAAGATGACATTTGTCGGAACACTCCTCGATAGCTCAATTGGTAGAGCACCCGGCTGTTAACCGGGTGGTTGCAGGTTCGAGTCCTGCTCGAGGAGCCATTGCTTTTGGGCCCATAGCTCAGCGGTAGAGCTGCCGGCTCATAACCGGTTGGTCGGAGGTTCGAATCCTTCTGGGCCCACCAGCCCTGTACCGCACACCAAAATGGGCGCGTAGCTCAGTGGTAGAGCGCTTGCTTCACACGCAAGAGGTCGATGGTTCGATACCATCCGTGCCCACCAGAAAATTTCAACCTGTACAATTTAACCCCGTAAATTTCTGAATTCTTTAAGAATGTGTGCCCATAAAATGCTCCCCCGTTCCTTGCTGTAAACTCTCTCGGCGCGTGGAAGAATGTGCCCCAGGCAGCTAGTTCGCCAGATCTTCTACAGTGTGGACATTATAGGCATAGGTAGCCCCAATCCTGTACGTCCAACCCCGGGGCGACGATATCATTTTAAGTCGGCTGTTGATACCTTCCAGAAGCCCAATTGCTGATGTCGGGATAAAGCAGACTATTTTTCATCGCCTCATCATCTCACTTTCCAGAATCGTTGATCAAGATCGGTGGTAATATATAACGCCGTTGCGGCCCTTCTAATCCCAGCGTGGCAAGCCACGCTGGGGACCCCTCACTACCACGAAGCGTTGGACGGCGTCATGAATGGTTCTATGGAATTTCTTGCGGGCTATGCCATATTTTCAGCTCGTTTCGGAACAATAAAAAACCTCACAACCACAAGCAGAAAACTGACTATGACCATGATATTTGGCTCAGCTGGGCCTTTTACTACTATCTCTCAACCATTCATGCACTGCTACGTATCATCGACCGCAGACACATCTCCGGTCAAAATTAGGGCTTAACCTGACCCATGCAAGCGATAGAGTAACACAGGCGACGATTCCTTTCCAGCACTCTCACAAGGCAGATGTTGGTCAGAACAGACGATGGCTCAACCTTATAAGGGGTATTATCCGATGACGATGTTTTCGTAACCGACCCCGTGAAACAATGGCATCATCCCGTGCGTTACCCTCCATATAAGAATCATTCAGAAGGTCTTATCGAATCCAGTCGACGAGTTTTGAGCCCTCTAAAGAGGACGATCGTTATGAAGTTAGAATGGTTTGAGTAGGTGGGCAAGAGGGACAATGTGGCTCGACTTCGCCAAACATGAGGAGGTGAGCGCAATGCTATCGTGGGCGCGCAAGGCTTTGACCGGTGCAGTCGTCGTGACAGCGGTATCGGGATTAGGCGGTGGACTGGCTTTAGCGTGTACCGTTTCGTCTAATCATCAATTTGATGGAGCTATGGTTTCTGCAGCGCCCTCACAAGGGTGGCCAAGGGATTTCTGCCAATATTGATTGGGCCCGACCCCTCTGTTTGCTATAAACAGAGCTCTGCATGGACTGTGCTGGCTTATAACCCAGGTTCCGCGAGTCAGGGAACGGAAAATCGTGGAATTTTTTTGGCCGTTAGCCCGACGGGTCCCAGATAAACCCCCGGTCAATCGGCACGCCTAGCGCATCTAAGAGGCGGCGCTGGTA
>JAJZZP010000165.1 GCA_021797515.1 Bacillota bacterium
GGCGTGGATTCCACAGGAATTCAGCGCCGTCACTTCGACGGGAAATTTAAGCAGAACGTATCACCTACACGGAGCACATCGCGGGCGGAAACGGTGCGAGACAAGGGGGTACCTGAATAGTTACCCTAATTCTTTATTGGTAGATAGCGAATCTTCTTTAAACGTGATTCGTTGGTCGATATTACTTAGGCTCTTTCTGCGAGCGTATACTGAGACCAGGAGCACTGTTCTCTAAGGAATAGGACCTCAAAGGAGGTTTCATAAGATGAACCTTGGTATAGCGATCATTATTGTGGTCATACTGGTATATCTGGCAGTGTCGGTTAAAATCGTTAAGCAATGGGAAGAGATGTTGGTGTTTACATTTGGCAAGCTAGTTAGGCAGACTGGACCGGGACTCAATGTGGTATGGGTTGGTTTTCAGCGTGCCGTTATTATTGATAAACGTATCGCGACTACAGAATTCAGCACGGAGGGGACGTTATCTAAGGATAAGGTTCCGGTAACGCTGATGGCGGTATTGTTTTGGAAAGTGTCCGATGTTAAAAGTGCTGCTTTGGAGGTCAAGGACTACCGAGGAACGATAGACTTGGCGTGCCAAACAGCATTACGCGACGTTGTAAGTCGGAGCGACTTGGAAATTTTACTTTCGGGACAGCGCAGACTTGATGAAGAAATTGCTACTCAAATTAAAGTTCGGGCGCAATCATGGGGAATCGAAGTGCAAAATGTTGAAGTGCGGGACTTGAAAATACCCGATTCATTGCAAGAAATGTTGAGCCGCAAGGCTCAAGCACAGGCGGAAAAAGAGGCCCGACGTATCTACGGAGAGGCAGAAGTGGTTGCTGCGGAAGAATACCTTAAGGCGGCGCATGTCTACGAGGGATCCACCGTAGCGTTTCGATTGCGGGGGCTAAATGTGTTGTTGGAAGCAGTGAAATCAAATCAGAACACCTTGTTATTTCTGCCCACCGAACTAACCGATATGCTACGAGGCATCACCCCGAGCCTCGTGCCTGATACCTCCATGGCACCGGTTTCTACCGAGACTGGTGGTACCGCGAGCTAGTTCACTAGCCAACAAATGAGCCCTCCGCTGATAATTTATGCGGAGAGCTCTACGTTTTCCCCCAGCCAAAGTTTCCTAGTTAAGGGGCAAAACTGGCCTCAAAGGCATGCACTGCCACGAATTTGTGGTTTATAAAACAAAATTTTGGTTGCAGACTGGAAAAACTCGCGATTGCGAACTTCTCAGGAACCACTCCGCGGGTGATCGCGCAAGATTACCATACGACCGTCTTACTCACCAACATGGCTGCAGTCACCGCTCTCGCTTTGGTAATTGCAGGTCTTCGATCGTGGCTTCCACCACTTGTTAAGGTGAAGTGCAACCGTCCGGTCCGCCAACCATAGCTATACCTCGTCACAATCCGCTGAGCATCGGCGGTGGCCCAGAGATGCTGTTCGGGGGGATCTTCCAGCTTGCGATCTTAAGCATTCCGCACTAATAAATGCTGAAGGGGATCACACGGTGCAATAAACAAATCGTAAATGTCGGATTCGCCATCGCTTATGAAGACTGTGTGCGTGCCGACCGGCACACCCTTCGTCACTTGTTCTTGTACACGCAACTACCGATAGCCGTTTTTTCTTCGATCGCCATGGTTTGCGTTGCGCACCCTGCCTCGAGGGATGACGTTTTCTGCATCCGTATATTCATTGTAAGTTGCAACCACATGAATTTTATGGTCATTTTACTTCTTTTTCGTTTTCCATCGATGTCTTTTCTCCTTGTGGGTTAATATGACAGTGTGTGTCTAGTGTAGGGACATAACACCACTTATCGGTTTGCAGAAAGTTTGGGGGCCCGAATGTGCGGCATTTCCCTTATTTTGTGGTGAGGACATAGAGTTTTAGGAGGTTGATTGATGAATGAGGCATGGTTTGAGCGCGCCCGGCACATCATTGCAGGTGGGGTAAATTCACCAGCCCGGTCTTTTCGCAGCGTAGGCGGTGACCCACCACTGGTGATGGCCCGGGGTGAGGGCGCTTACATGATTGACGTCGACGGGAATCGATATCTTGATTACCTTGCAGCCTTTGGCCCCGTGATCTTAGGACACGCTCATCCACTAGTGACCCAAGCGATTCAAGAAGCGAGTAGTCAGGCAACCCTGTTGGGGACCCCAGTACCTAATGAAATTGTACTGGCCGAGACTTTGGTGGAATCGATCTCGGGTTTGGAAATGGTGCGACTGACCACCACCGGCACCGAGGCGGTGATGTCTGCCATTCGTTTGGCTCGTGCGTTTACTGGGAGGCCTTTGGTCATTAAATTTGAAGGCGCCTACCACGGCCATAGTGATGCAGTGTTGGTCAAAGCTGGTTCCGGGGCTTCTACGGTGGGAACCGCGGACAGCCTTGGAGTTCCCACGGGAGTGACCCAAGATGTTATCAGTTTGCCGTTCAATAATCTTGACCGGTTATCGGAAACTTTGGAGCGATGGGGAGACCAGGTGGCATGCGTCCTGACTGAACCGGTGGTTGGTAACATGGGCATTGTCGCGCCTTTACCAGGATATCTGGCGAGAATGAAACAATTGGCCCATGAAGCTGGAGCATTATTGGTGTTCGATGAAGTTATTACTGCTTTTCGATTTCACTATGGTTCGGCAGCTGAGTTATTAGGGGTGATCCCCGACCTTTACGCAATGGGGAAAATTATTGGCGGTGGATTGCCTGCAGGAGCCTATGGGGGACGACGGGATATCATGCAATACGTGGCACCGTTGGGGGGAATGTTTCAAGCAGGTACCTTGGCGGGCAACCCCTTGTCTTCAGCTGCCGGATTAAAGACGTTAGAAGTTTTGCGGACGACAAATCCCTACTTCAAAATGGAACAATTGGCACGTACACTCGAGATCGGTATTTTAGAGTTGGCAAAGCATTATGACATTCCGATTACGATAAACCGCGTAGGCTCGGGTTTTACTGTATTTTTTGGATCGATTGCGGTAGTAGATTACGATACCGCCAATTTAGCGTCCAAAGAACAGTTTGCGCAATTTCACCGTTTGATGCTGGCTGAAGGCGTTTACCTGGCTCCGAGTCGGTTTGAGGCATGGTTTGTGTCTGCCGCTCACCAAGAAGGCGACATTGAACGGACTTTAGATGCGGTAGACAAAAGCTTTAAGATGATGCGGGGATAGTCTGAGGTCTTTTTTGGGGCCAGGCTCCATATGTTGCAAGAGCAGAGTGCGGCAACATATGGAGAGGCCAAATGGAAAAGAACCGTCGTGGCACCGTCTGGCAAGGCGCCTTTTGGTTGTCGATTGGATCCTTCGTCTCCAAACTAATTGGCGCGGTCTATCGTATATTCTTGCCCCGGGTACTAGGGGATTATGGGGTGGGATTGTTTCAAATGGCCTACCCCCTTTACGCGGTGTTATTGGCCATATCTATTAACGGTATTCCTACTGCTTTATCCAAGCAGACGGCAGAAAAAATTAGCCGAGGGGATACCGCAGGGGCCGAAGCATTAGGTGCCTGGGCTCAAGTGGCTCTAGGAGCCGTGGGTGTAGTGCTTGCTGCCGCTATGGAGATGTCAGCGCCTTGGATTGCACGCACCTTGTTTTCCGAGACTGCAGCGACCCTTTCGATTCGCGCCCTGGCGCCAGCACTTGGATTTGTGGCAATTGAGGCAAGTTTTCGCGGATATTTTCAAGGACAGCAGGAAATGGCACCCACCGCTGTGAGCCAGATTTTAGAACAGATAGTGCGGGTTGCAGTGATGTTTCCCATGGCATTGCTGTTGCTGCCGCGGGGGGTTGTTGTCGCGGCTGCGGGAGCCACCTTAGGGGCTCCGGTGGGTGCCGGGATCGGGGTAGGATATCTGCTTTGGCGACGTATGCACCATCGACCGCGATTTCGTCTTACGCGACCAATTCCTGTTAGAGATTTGATACGCTTGTTTTTGGTCGCGTTGCCCATGTCTTTCTCCGGGCTGCTATTTCCCTTGATGTTGCTGGCTGACTCCATGTTTGTGCCATTGCGGCTGACTATGACGGGGTTTACTATGGAACAGGCAACGGCCCAGTTCGGGCGTTTAAGCGGGGAGGCAATGCCCCTAGTGAATCTCACCATGGTAGTTGGTGCGGCATTGGCAGTGTCTTTGGTTCCCGCGGTGGCGCGCTCCATTGCTGGAGGCAACCGCGCGGAAGCCGGGCGACGAGTGGCCGTGGCGACGCACCTAGTATGGTTGGTCGGCTTGCCAATGAGCGGCGGACTAATAATTTTGGCTCAACCATTGACCCGATTGCTTTATGGCGAATCAGGAGCCGGCGGGGCACTTGAAATTTTGGCCATTGGCGCTACGGTTCTTGCTATTCAACAGATATTGGGCTCGTCTTTACAGGCTGCTGGTCATGGGTGGATTCCAGTAAAAAACCTGGTGATTGGAGCTATGGTGAAATTTGGGCTAACTTGGTGGTTGACCGCAATTCCCGGCTTAGGGATTCGGGGTGCAGCCATTGGAACAGTTACTGCAGGTGTTATCACTGCCTATGCAAATTGGCGTGACTGGAAGAAAGTTGTTCCCAATCCCGGTAGCTTGCTCGCTGGAGCATTATGGCCGCTGGCGGGCACGGTGCTGATGGTAATTGGCATTCAAGCATGGCTTCAGATTGGCGGAGCGATGCCGGAGTTGTTGATGACAACAGCGGCTATTTTTTTGGGCATTGTGGTGTATGGGATCCTGATGGCGGGAGTCGGCGAACTCGGCTCTCTTGCAACATTATGGAATGATCGCTGAATTTATCGACCTGAACAATTCAAGAAGGTCTCGGGATAAGGAACCGTCGGGATACGAATGGAAAACTCTGCCGCGATCAGAAGAATGGGGTGGTTCGACAAGCGGTTTGATCTGATCTGGGGTGAACTGCGTAAATATGCGGTGGCCGCGTCGACGGGGCAGAGCCAGAGAAGTGGTAAGAGGTCGTCCCGCACGGTGCCCTGTGTCTAGGCGCAGTGAAACGCCAGGCCCAATGCGATCTTACGTGTCTTTTTCAGGTTATACCAATCCAGAATAATCCGCATGGGCAATCAAAGCCGTGCGCCTCCACAGATCCAGAGGTTCGTCAATGGCCAAGTCGTCGCGCTCGACAATCGCGGCGGTGGTGACCGGGGTACCGGAGTCGCCTTGGTGCTGGACCTGATTCAGTAGGGCGGATTGGTGATAGGACATCGGGCTATATACTCGGCAAAAACCATTTGAAATAGAGGATCGGTTGGCAGATACTTTACGCGTAAAGGTACGTCGTTTTTGAGGCAGGAATGTTGTTTAGGACTCCCTGTAAAATAACTTAGTCATTTATGGTTGCGGCGCGATGACATAATTCCACTCGCCATGAAAGTTCTCGGGCACCCAATTGAGATTAGCCAACACGTTGGGGTCGACGGGCTGGC